>JAGZEG010000002.1 GCA_018368455.1 Coriobacteriia bacterium | reverse complement strand
GCCTGTCTTCTTCTGATCGCTCATGCGACACCTCCCTCGAGGACGGGGGCATCGAGCTCGTCCTTCTCCGTTGACAGACCGTGCTCGCCCAGCCACTTCTTCGCGGCGTCGCTCGTGACGCGAGAGCGGTCGGCCGGATCGGCGTGATGGCAGCGCACGAGGTGGCTGGACCTGCCGCTGAGGTCGTCCATCTCGGGCAGCACCGCATGGCACGCCTTCGTGGCAAACGGG
Source organism: Coriobacteriia bacterium (assembly GCA_018368455.1). Lineage (NCBI taxonomy): Bacteria > Bacillati > Actinomycetota > Coriobacteriia > Coriobacteriia bacterium. The sequence continues at coordinate 274,186 of JAGZEG010000002.1, read as the reverse complement.
CAGCGCGGCGCAAACGGGCAGCCCTCGATGACGCGCGACAGATTCGGCGGCATGCCGGGAATGGGGTCGAGTCGCGCGCGCGTGTCGCGTTCGGAGGGCAGCGAGCGGATGAGACCGAACGTGTAGGGGTGGTGCGGGTCGTGCAGCAGGCTGCGCGTGTCGGATTGCTCCACGATGTAGCCGGCGTACATGACGGCCACGTGGTCGCACATCTCGTTGACGACGCCCAGGTCGTGCGTCACGAGCAGGATGCTCATGCCCAGCTGTGCGCGCAGGTCGTTCAGCAGGCAGATGATCTGGTTCTGGATCGTCACGTCCAGGGCCGTCGTCGGCTCGTCGGCCAGCAGCAGCTTCGGGTTGGACGCCAGGGCGATGGCGATCATGACGCGCTGGCGCATGCCGCCTGACAGCTCGTGCACGTACGTCGCCAGACGAGCCTCAGGCTCGGGGATGCCCACGAGCCTGAGCAGCTCGACGGCGCGGTCGTGCATCTGCTGCTTGTTCATGCCTTGCATGCGCAGCGTCTCGTAGAACTGCTTGCGCACGGGCGTCACCGGGTTGAGCGACGTCATCGGGTCCTGGAAGATCATGCCGATCTCTTGCCCGCGGATCTCGCGCAGCTCGCGCTGGGACATCTTGGCGACGTCGCGGCCCTTGTACGAGATGGAGCCGCTGACGATGCGCCCCGTCTCGGGGATGAGGCGGATGAGCGTGCGGGCCGTCGTCGACTTGCCGCAGCCCGACTCACCGACGAGTCCGAACGTCTCGCCCTGCCCGATGGAGAATGTGACGTCTTCCACGGCGCGCACGGTCTCGCTGCGGGACACGTAGTGCATAGAGAGGTGGGAGACCTCGAGGATGGGGCTCTTGGGTTCGTTGGTCATCGTCGCCACCTCCTAGTCTTTCGTTCGCAGCAGGTCGTTGAGGCCGTCGCCGAGCAGAGAGAAGCCCAGTCCCACGACGACCATGACGAGGCCGGGCAGCGCGGTGATCCACCAGGCCGTCGAGATGAAGCCCTTGCCTGCGCTGATGATGGCACCCCACTCGGGCGTCGGCGCGGGCACGCCCATGCCCAGGAAGCTCAGCGACGCGGCCGTCATGATGCACATGACGATGTCGGAGGCGCCGTACACGACGGAGCTCGAGATGACGTTGGGCAGGATGTGACGGAAGATGATCGTCGCGTCGGAGTAGCCCAGCGTCTTGGCGGCCTGCACGTACTCGGAGTTCTTGGCGACGAGCACCTCGGAGCGCACAAGACGCGTGTAGGGCGGCCAGCTGACGATCCACATGGCGATGAGCAGGTTGGACACGCCGTTGCCCAGGATGGCGACGATGGCGATGGCCAGAACCATGAACGGGAACGCCATGAAGATGTCGAGCACGCGCATGATGAACGTGTCGAACTTGCCGCCGTAGTAGCCGGCAAGCAGGCCGAGCAGCGAGCCGAGAACGAACGGCAGCGCCACGGAGCCCACGCCGATGAGCAGGTCGAGGCGCGTGGCGTAGATGACGCGCGTGAACACGTCGTAGCCGAAGTTGTCCGTGCCGAACAGATGCTCGGCGCTCGGGGGCTGCAGCATGGCGGCCGGGTTGATCTGCAGCGGGTTCTGAGAGGTGAACAGCTGCGGGAACGCGGCCACGACGCAGGCGAGCAGGACGATGGCGGCGCCGACGATCAGGCTGGGGCTGCGGCGCCAGAGAGCGACCTTGCGCTTGCCGGTCTTGGATGCCTTGGCGGGCTTGGGAGCCTCGGCCGTGATAGCGGGAGTCTGCTGCGAGCTCATGCCTCATCACCTCCCAGCTTGATGCGGTGGTCGAGCACGGAGTACAGGATGTCCGTCAGCAGGTTCACGACGAGCGTGATGATGACGAATACGAGCACGCATCCCTGCACGACGGCGTAGTCGCGGCCCGTGACCGCCTGCACCAGCAGGGCGCCGATGCCCGGCAGGCCGAAGATGTTCTCGATGATGACCGAGCCCGACAGCATGCCCACGATGCGCATGGCCAGCAGCGTTGCCGTGGGGATGAGGGCGTTGCGCAGCACGTAGCCCGTCGAGATGACCCAGGGGCGCAGGCCCTTGGAGCGGCCGAAGTCCACGTAGTCCGCCATGCGGGCGTCAACGACGTTGTTGCGCACGTTGCGGATGAGGATGGCGGCCGAGCCGAACGCGAGCGTGAATCCCGGCAGAATGAGCGACCAGATGTGCTCGGGCCACGTCTTGCCCCAGCCCGACGTGGGGAACCAGCCAAGGCCCACGCCGAAGATGATGAGCACCATGAGGCCGATCCAGAACGAGGGCGCTGCAAGGCCGAACAGCGCAATGAAGCGCACGACGACGTCGGGCAGCTTGTCCTTCTTGGCGCCGGCCAGATAGCCCAGCGGCAGCGCGATGAGGACGGTCATGACCGTGGCCGTGAGTGCCAGGCACACCGTCACGAGCATGCGATTGGCCAGCAGCTCCGTCACCGGGACCTTGTAGATGGTCGAGGAGCCCAGGTCGCCCTGGAACATGTTCGAGATATAGATCGTGAACTGGGTGAACAGAGACTCGTTGAGACCCATCTGCTCCTTGAGGGCCTCATAGACCCGCGGCTCGATCTTGTCGCCGAGCGTGGCCAGGGCTGCATCGCCGGGCAGCAGGCGCATCAGCAGAAATATCGCGATGATAGAAATGGCAAGCACCGGAATCATCTGCAGCACGCGCTTGAGAACGTAGCGAAGCGTCTCCACGTCATCCCTCCCTTCCTTGATGCCTGTCCTGGCCCCGCGGGGCCATACCTGCGACTTCGAGGCAGAGCCGCCCTCCCCTTGGGGCCACCCTGCCTCCCTACGATACCAAACTGCCCCGCCGCACGTCTGTGCCTTGGGACAGCTGAGGGGCCGCGGCACGACAGGATCGTCGAACTGCGGCCCCCGATGTCTACCTTATGCTAAACGGCCCGGCCGCCCAGCATGGTGTCATTGGATGATTGTCTACGCGGTCTTCGTAAGGTTCTCGAAGCGGTAGTTGCCCAGCGGCGTCTGAACGAAGCCGGTGACCTCCTTGCGGATGCAGTTCTGCCACGGGATCGTCATGAGCGGGATGTAGATGCCCTGAGCAGCGAAGCCCTGCTGGATCTGCTTGTAGAGGTCCTTGCGCTTCTCGACGTCAAGCTCGATCGTGGCCTGGTCGTTGAGCTGCTGCATGTCCTCAGGCTGCTCGAAGTTCGAGTAGTAGCCGCAGTTCGTGTCGAAGTCGAAGATGAACTGCATGAGCGACGTGGGATCGGGCACGTCGTCCGACCAGCCGGAGATGATGAGGTCGAGATCCATCTCCTGACGGGCGGCGCTGTAGGCCGTGGCCTCGCGCGAGTCGATCTGCAGAGTGACGCCGATCTGGCTCCACTGGGACTGCAGGACGACGGAGATCTGCTCGTTCGTGGCGTTGCCACCGCGCATCAGCAGGCGCAGCGAGAAGCCGCCGCCGGGATAGCCGGCCTCCTCGAGCAGCTTCTTCGCGGCCTCGATGTCGGCCTTCGGGGCCTGCAGCGACGTGTCGCAGTACTCGGAGCTCGGCGAGATGACCGTGCCGGCCGTCTGGGCGTAGCCATAGGAGACCATGTCGACGATCTGCTGGGCGTCGGTGGCCTTGAACAGGGCCTGGCGCACCTTCTCGTTGGACAGGTACTCGTTCTTCGTGTTGAGCGACAGCCAGTAGACCATCGTGGACGCGTCGGGGTGCGGCGTGACGCTCGGGTCGTTGGCGAGCTGGGCCATCGTGGAGAACGGGATGTTCTCGGCGATGTCGATGTCGCCGCCCTGGAGCTGGATGAGGCGGGCGTTGTCGTCGCCGACGACCTTGAGCTCGATTTCCTTGGCCAGCGGCAGGCCGGACTCGCGATAGTTCTCGTTGGCCTGGAACGTGATGTACTCGCCCTTCTTCCACTCGACGAGCTTGAAGGGGCCGGTGCCGATGGGGCCGTCGACGTACTTGTCGGCGCCCACCTGGTCGAAGTAGGCCTTGGACTGCACGCCGATCTCGAAGATGGAGAGGTTGGCCAGCGTCGAGGCGGCGGCCTCCTTCGTCGTCACGATGACCGTGGTGTCGTCGGGGCACTCGACCTTCTCGAGGTTCTCGACGCAGGAGTACCAGTGCGAGTCGGGCGACTGCATGGCGCGGTCGAACGTCCACTGCCAGTCGGCAGCCGTGACGTCGGAGCCGTCGGAGAACTTCAGGCCCTCCTTCAGCTTGAACGTGTACGTCTTGCTGTCGTCGGAGACCTCCCAGCTCTCGGCCAGGCACGGCTCGATGGACTTGCCGTCGTCAGACGTCTTGACGAGGCCCTCGACGATGAGGTTGAACACGAAGATGTTCTGGTTGCCGATGCAGGTCACCGGGTCGAGGTTGTCCGAGTCGACCGAGCGACCCAGGACGAGGCGCGTGCCGCCCTCGTCGGCGTGAGCGGTCGTGACGCCGAGGTTGGCTAGCGGGGCAAGCAGGCCGAGGGCGGCCAGGCTCGCAGACGCCTTGACGAACGACCGGCGGCTGAGCTGGAGCTGATCCATGGTTGTCTCCTCCCTGTGGCGAACAGATGCCATTGCGTGGGGTATATCGTGCTGCGGTCAAGCGACCTCACGGGCAAGATGGCAAGGTAAGCCCAGCTTAACCCCACAATACGTACTATCCCATGATAAAGCGGCGAGCAGTGGAAAGCGATTCGTATGCGGTATCTCGTGACCGTTCGGAAACAAAGAGGGGAGGGACTTTGTGCCGGCGAGGCGGCTTTTTTTGGACAGAAGCGCGAGCTGTGTATGGGCCGCATTCCCGATAGCGCAAGGGGCCCGGCAAAGGCCCAGGTCGCGTCCCGCTAGCGAGTGTTTGCGGCGCGGATCCTGCCATGGGGGATATTCACGAGCCAGGTTTCTGGCCGGAAATCTGCGGAGGGCCGACAAAAGCGCGCCGCCCTCCCACCGCGAGCGCGGTAGAAGGGCGGCGGAAACGCGTGTGCTCGGATATCGCGCGCTTTTAGAAGCTCGCGAGGACGTTGGGCGTGAGCGACTTCATGACCTCGACGCACAGACGCGCGGAGTTCTCGATGTCGTCGAGCGAGGCGATGGCGCAGCCGGCGTGGATGTAGCGCGTCGGCACACCCGAGACGACGCACGGGATGCCGTTGTCCATGACGTGGGCGACGCCGCCGTCCGTGCCACCGCCGGTGCGGACGGCGCCCTGGGCGGGCAGGCCGGCCTTGGCGGCGACGTTGAGCACGAAGCGCTGGTAGCGTGGATGCGTCACCATGCAGCAGTCGTAGAAGCGGAACATCGGGCCCTTCTTGAGCGCGCACTGGATGTCGGCCGGCTGCGTGAACGTGTCGTCGGCCGGAGCGCCCTCGAACATGTAGCACGCCGTGGGCTTGAAGTGGCGCACGCTCGTGGCGACGCCGCGCTCGCCGACCTCTTCCTGCGAGGATAGGGCGGCCACGACGTCGACGGGTAGGTCGTCCATCTTCGAGAGCTCGCGCAGGGCCAGCAGCATGGCGGCGGCACCGACGCGGCAGTCGAACGCCTTGCCGAACGCGATGCGGTGCTTGGCGTCGTACTCCATGCGGGTCGCGAACACGACGGGCTCGCCAACGGCCACGCGGAAGTCGGCGAGGGCCTCGTCGCGCGAGGTGGCACCCACGTCGATGAGCAGCTCGCCGTGCGCGCCGGAGGCCTTCTCGGCTGCGCTCATGAAATGCGGCGGCTTGAGGCCGATGACGCCGGGGATCCACTGGTCGTCGAGCGTGTGGACGTAGACCTTCTCGCCGGTGAGCACGGCGTCGTTGATGCCGCCCAGCGTGACGAACGACAGACAGCCGTTGTCGCGGATGGACTTGACCATCATGCCGACCTCGTCGCCGTGGGCGTCGAGCATGACGACCGGCTTTGTGCCGGTGAAGTTCTTCGGCGTGACGAAGGCGCAGCGCAGGGAGTTCTCCTCGACGGTCGCGAAGGGCTCGGCGAAGGCGCGCAGCGCGGCGACGGCCTCCTCCTCGAAGCCCGAGGGGCTCTTGGCGTTGGAGAGGGCCTCGACGAGCGCGACGACCTCGGCATCATCAAACTGCATGGGGATGTGGCTCCTTTCAAGTGGGGAACGCGGGACAGCTCAGTCTATCGCAGCGGCAGCTCGGCGGATTCGGGCGTGGGGAGCGGGGCCTTTGAGAACGCGCCGATGAAGTCGACCATCCAGTCGGCGACGGCGTTCAGCATCTCCTCGCCCCACGCGGCGCTGGCCGTGCGAGGATGGTCGGGACCGATCCAGCCGTTGTCCGTGATGTAGCTTGTCGGGCGGGGCACCTCGACGGAGACGCCCTTGTACTCGACGGTGCAGAAGTGCGTCGTGGGAATCTCCTCGCCCAGGTCGCTCACGAGGTTCATGTCCTCGACGGCGTCCATGTCGACCATCGTGGGATCGATGTAGAGGTTGGCCGACGTCTCCTGGGCGCCGCCGTGCCCGCCGGCCCACTCGGGCTTGAAGTCGCGGACCATCTTCCACCAGTCGAGCTGGGCAGCGAGGCAGCCTTTGCGCGCCAGGGCGACGGCGGCCTCCATGAGGACCTTCGAGTTGCCGCCGTGCCCGTTGACGAACACGAAGTGGCGGGCACCGTGGCGGCGCAGGTCGTCGCAGACCTTGTTCACGACGTCGGACAGGATGCGGTCGCCGAGGCTGATCGTGCCGGGGAAGTCCTCGAAGCGGCTCGTGGAGCCGAACGGCAGGGCGGGCGCGATGAGCAGGTCGGGCAGCTTGGCCTCGACGAGCTCCGAGAGCTTCTGGGGCGCGAACGTGTCCGTGCCGAGCGGGTTGTGCGTGCCGTGCTGCTCGGTGGAGCCGAACAGCAGCATGACGGTGTCGTGCGCGGCGAAGTAGCGCTGCACGGCGGGCCAGGTTGAGCGCTCAAGACGCATGGCCGTCTCCTTCCTACGCTTCGGGCTCGGCGTGGACGCCGGGGTGGGCGGCCATGTAGGCGTCGGCCTTGGCGAGCTCGTTGGCGCCCTCGAGCGGCTCGGGCAGGGCCATCGTGCGGAACTTGCGCAGGAAGCGCACGATGTAGTCGGCCGTGCCCTGCAGCATGGCGTGGCCGCGCTCGGCGCTCGAGTGGGCGGGATGGTCCTCGAAGCCCTCGGCCACCCAGCCGTTGCTGGCGAAGCGCACAAGGTCGCGCGGGAAGTCGACGTCGACGCCGTCGAAGCGCACGGAGTACCAGCCGGTTGACGGCATCTCGGGATCGAGGTCGGGACGCAGGTTCTCGTCGGCCACGTCGTCCATCTTCACGGAGTCCGGATCGATGGCCAGGTTCGCCGACGTCTCCATAGCGCCACCGTGGCCGCCGCCCCAGGCCGGGTCGATCTGCGGGGCCATGCGCCACCAGTTCATGACGCAGGCGAGGCAACCGCGACGGTTGAGTGCGGCCGCGACGACGGAGAGCGACTTCACGTTGCCGCCGTGCCCGTTGAGGAACACGAAGCGACGGGCGCCGTAGCCGTACAGGTCGTCGGTGATGTGCGTCATGACGTCGATGAGGCCCTGAACGCCGAGGCTGACGGTGCCGGGGAAGCCCACGAGGTCGTCCGTGGCGCCGTAGGGCAGCGTCGGGGCGATGAGCACGCCGGGGTCCTGCTGCTCGATGAGGTCGACGAGGGCATCGGGCGCCATCGTGTCCGTGCCGAGCGGATTGTGGCGCCCGTGGCACTCGAGGGAGCCGACGCCGATGATGACCGTGTCGTTGCCCTGGGCGAAATACGCGCTTACCTCGGGCCACGTTCTGCGAGCGAGACGCATGCTAGGCCTCCTTGCTCGGCATGAAGTCTGCGAACGTGCCGGGCTGACCGGCGCTGCGGACGGGCAGCGGCGTGGGCAGCGGCGTGCGGCGCAGCTCGCCGAGGAAGTCGACGATGAAGTCGGCCGTGGCCTGCATCATCTCGTCGCCCCACTCCTTGGAGGCCGTGCGTACGTGGTCGGGCCCGATCCAGCCGTTGCTCGCGTAGCGCACGGCGTCGCGCGGCATATCGACGTGGACACCCTTGTAGACGACTTTGCCCCAGCCGTCGCTCGGCAGGTTCTCGCTAACGTCGTTGACGAGGCCCATCTCGCCGTACTCGCTCAGGTCGACGAGCGCAGGGTCGACGGCAAGCATGGCCGACGTTTCCTCGCCGGCGCCGTGGCCGCCTGCCCACGCCGGGTTGATCTCGCCTGCCATGAGCCACCAGTTGATGAGGGCGCAACGGCCCCCGCGGCGGTCGAGCTCCTCGGCGACCTGCGACAGCGGCTTGATGTTGGGGCCGTGGCCGTTGAGCAGCACGAAGCGGCGCGCGCCGTAGTCCCACAGCTGGTCGGTCAGGCGCTTGACGATCTGGTAGAGCAGGCTGTAGCCGATGGACAGGCCGCCGGGATAGCCGAGCAGGTCGTCGGCGGCGCCAAACGGCAGCGTCGGGGCGATGAGCACGTGCTCGGAGTCCGCCGCCTCGATCTTGTCGAGCAGCAGGTTGGGCGCAAGCGTGTCTGTGCCGAGCGGGTTGTGGCGGCCGTGCTCCTCCGTGGATCCGATCGTCAGGATGACGAGGTCGTTGCCGTCGGCGAAGTACTTCTGCACGCGCGGCCAGGTGCAGCGTTCAAGGAACATGCGATGCCTCCTCGGGCGTTCGGGTGATGTGGCTGAAGCGATTGTATACACATGAGGGGCGGCCCGGCGCGCTCTCGGCGCAATCCTGACGGTATGAGGAGGGATGAGGCTGGTCATACGCTATGGACGATGGCGAAACGAGATGGCGCGGGGTACAAAAGAAATGACGTCCGGCGTGCGTAGGCCGCGTGGCAACTGGGTGGGGACCCGGCGTCGCCTTCGCCTGCGGGGCGCAGGGAGGGAATCGTCTCTCCCGTCTGAAGAAAGGGGATTCGCATGGAGAACAACGCCATTTCTCGCCGTGCCTTCATGACAGGCGCAGCCGGTGTCGCCGCAGGCCTGGGCGCGGCTGGCGCCCTCGCCTCGACGGCCCGTGCCAGCGAGGCCGAGCCCACGTGGGACCAGGAGGCCGACGTCGTCATCGTGGGCCTGGGCGCGGGCGGCTCGGCCGCTGCTGTTGCGGCGCTCGAGGAGGGCGCGAGCGTGTGCGTTATCGAGGCCAACGGACGCGGCGGCGGCTCGACCGTCATCTCGGGCGGCTTGCTCTACATGGGTGGCACGCAGCTGCAGAAGGATCTCGGCATCGAGGACTCGACCGAGAACATGTATGCCTATGTGAGCAAGGCCACTGGCCCGATGGCCGACCCTGACATCATCAAGAAGTTCTGCGATGAGTCGCCCGACCTGTATGACTGGCTCGTCGCGCACGGCGTCAAGTTCGAGGGCACGGCCGACACCGAGGTGCATGCCGTCGTCGCGCCCAAGGGCGTGTGCCTGAACTACTCGGGTAACGAGCGCAACGGCGAGTACGCGGCCGTTGCTACGCCTGCCCCACGTGGTCACACTCCCGTTGGTGGTGGCATGGGCATGTTCGAGCCGCTCGAGAAGATCGTCGACGAGCAGGCCACCGTGCTGTACGAGACGCGCGGCACGTCGCTCGTGACCGACGCGGACGGCGCAGTCATCGGCGTGCTGGCCGAAGACGCCGAGGGCAAGCAGGTCGCCGTCAAGGCCAACAAGGGCGTCGTGCTGTCGTGCGGCGCGTTCACGCACAACGACGTCCTGCTTGAGCAGGCCGACCCGCTGGCGCTGCAGGCCTCGGGCCGCACGGGCGTGCCGAACGACCAGGGCGACGGCATCAAGATGGGCATGCGCGTCGGCGCCGCCGTCAAGAACATGTCCATCATCAACATGCAGCTGTTCCTCTATCGCTTCGGCGACATGCCGTGCGGAATCGTTGTGGATGCGCGCGGCGCCCGCTTCATGGCCGAGGCGAGCTACGGCACGTGGATCGGCCGCGGCGTCGAGAAGCGCACGCCCGAGGCTAGCTGGGTCATCATCGACGCCGCCATGCACGAGAACACGGCCGACGCGCTCGGCGTGCAGGAGTACGAGCCGGTCGCCGAGGCCGACACGCTCGAAGAGCTGGCCGAGAAGATCGGCTGTCACGCCGACACGCTGATGGCGTCCGTCGAGCGCTACAACGCGCTGGTCGATGCCGGAGAGGACGTCGACTACGGCAAGGAGCCCGAGTACCTCAAGAAGATCGAGGCGGGCCCGTTCTACGCGTACGACTGCTCGTGCAAGATGATGGGCTTCCATACGCTCGGCGGCCTGAAGATCAACACGAACTCCGAGGTCATCGATCTGGATGGCAATGTCATCCCCGGCCTGTACGCCGCGGGCCGCACGTCGTGCGGCATCTACGGCGAGTACCCCGGCTCGGGTAGCTCCATCGCCGACGGCATGACGTTCGGCCGCATTGCCGGCCGTAGGCCGCCGCTCGGTAGCATGTCTTGCGGACGCCGCACGGCATGGAGACCGTGCGGCGCCCGGTTTCGCGAGGGGCCTGGCTCCGGGTTTGCAGGGGTCAGGCCCCTTTTGCGCTCGAAACGATCCACGTAGGGTTTGCTTGGGGTGCAGGGCCCGTCACATCTTCGGGCTGGCCCGGGCCGGCTGCGGATTCTTGTTGCATGCCTGCCCTCTTGATGGGGCCGGTGGCAAGAATGGCCCTAAGTGCGGCACTTTCTGTGGGGTGCTGGCAAGAATCGACACTAGTGCGGTCCTCTCTGATGCGGCATTAGCTAACTTTTTGAGAGGACCTGGGGTTTTGACGTGAAGGTCGAAGTCGTCCGACGCACTTCCGGCGAAATTGGGCCTTCTGTCGCCTGGGCGCACCGCACTAGAAGGTTTTCTTGCCAGGCGGCCTTCCAAAACACCGCACTAGAGCCCTTTCTTGGCAGATTGCCATCTGAAAGGCGGTCGAATCCTGAGCGTGAGGCGGCGCGCGCTTACTTCCCAGCGCCCATGCGGGCGCGACGGCTGTGCTCGACGGCCCAGAGCTCGACGATGGCGATGGCGCTGAGCAGCACCTGCGCTGCCGCAACGGCCAGCCACGTGCCGGTGATCCCCATCGTTGCTGTGAGCACTGCTGCCACGATGACGATAACGACGGCCTCGCCGTACACGAGGAAGTTCGAGGCCCGTGCGTTGTCCGTGGCGTAGAAGTACGACATGCTCACGTGCGTGAACCCGTAGAACACGAATGCGAGTGCGTAGAGCGGCAGCGCACCCACGACGACGGCTGCCGTTGCCTCGGACGTTCCGAACAGCCCCGGCACCGCGTCGCGCATGAGCACGAGTACGACGAGCCCCACGAGGCCGAGTCCGCATGCCGCTGCGTAGTTCGTGTTGCGCAGACGCTGCACCTGGTCGTGGTCGCCCTTGCCGTGGCAGAGGCTCACGAGGGGTTGGCTACCGTCGGCCACGCCCTGCATGAGCATGAGCACGATGTAGCCGACGTAAGCCATCGCGGCGAACGCGGCCACGGCGGTCTCGCCACCTGCAGCATTGGCGTTGACGTTGATGACGACGGTCGTGACGTCAGGCAGTAGGAACAGTCCGAACGGCGCGAGGCCCAGCTTGACCATGTGCGAGAGCGTGACGCCGTGGGGCTTGAACGCGGCGCGGGGGATGCGATTCTTGGGGCGCGTGAAGTAGCGCACGTAGGCGCAGAACGAGAACACCTGGCCGAACACGGTGGCCAGGCCGGCGCCGAACGTGCCGAAGCCCAGCTCGAATACGAACAGGAAGTCGAGCACGATGTTGATGCTCGTCGTGATGATCTGCACGACCATGGCGTAGCGCACATCTCCGCGGTTGCGCACGAGCGCGATGCTGCCGAGCGAGATAGCCTGGAACGGCGTGCCGATGGCGACGGCGCGCACGAAGTGGACAGCCTCGGTGAGCGTCTGGCCCGAGCCGCCCATGAGGGCGCACACGGGCTCGGCGACGGCGGCCATGGTCAGGGCGAGCGGGATGCCGACGATGCCCAGGACGAGGAAGACGTTGCCGGTTGCGCGCAAGGCGGCCTGCTCGTCGCCCTTGCCGCGCTCGATGGACGAGATGACGGCGCCTCCCATGCCGATGCCCATCGAGATGGCGTTGACGAGCGTGATCATCGGGAAGGCGACGTTGATGCCGGCCATGCCTGCGTCGCCCACGGCGTGCCCGACGAACACGCCGTCGAGGATGATGAACACGCTCGAGAGCATGAGCGCCGCCATGGAGGGCAGCACGTAGCCGAGATACTGCTTGAGCTGGCTGGCATGGATGAGGCCAAGGCGAGATTGCTTGGCGGACGGGTCGTGCGGAGATGTCTGATGCATGGGAAACCTCAGGCAAAACGATGCGGCGCGCGAGAGATGGGGCGGCGGCGCGGTCGTGACACGCGGGCCGGGCCATCTGCGGCGATCACCAGAACCGCCGCGGCAATGCAAGCGCGAATCCATTGCACGTGCCAGCCTACCATAGACGGGCGGGACGGTGACGGGAGAGCGCGGCTCGGATGCGCCGAATCGTCACGCGTGGGGCAGGCGCCTGCGGGCGGGCAATGCGGGCGGCTTCACGCAGGGGAGGGGACGGGCATCGGCTCGATTCGGGCCCGCAAAGGTCGTCCTGTCAGGAAAGCGCCGTATTGTGGCCAGGAATCGGCCGCGTGTATGGGGCCTGGCGCCGCCTTGTCCCGCCGAGGTCCCCTCGTGCGAATCTTACCTGCTGTTTTGCTGCTGCGTGGCGCTGTGTGAGAACGCGGCGCCATGACCCCCCCATACACAAGGATGATTCCTGGCCGAGACTGGGACGCCGGCTGCAAGAAGCTGCGCCCCGACCGGTCGAGACTCCTAGTTCGACGTCTCCAGCGCTTCAAGGGCGGCCGCGAGAGTGGTGTCGCGGGTGCACTCCTCAGGCGAGAACGGAACGTGGACGTTGAGCGGCAGACCCGTGCGGGCGGATCCGCGACCTTCCTGGTTGGCCTCGGTGCGGCTGATGGGGTAGATGAAACGTGCGCGGATGTCGGGATACTCGACGCTCAGGTAGTTGGCGTAGTCGACGGCGCCCGGCGTGGCGCGGCCCACGAGCTGCACCTTGCGCTGGCCCATGACGGCCGCGGCGAGGCGCTCTGCCCCGATGCCCGTTGTCGTGTCCAGCAGGATTGCTACGCGCTGCGGTGTCCCTGCTGCAACTGCGACCTGCTCGCTGCCGAAGGGGGAGGGCACCACCTCGGTGATCTCGCTGGCGGCTCGGCGTTCCTGCAGGCCGGTGACGGCGCGCTTGGCCTCGAGCACCTGCGCCTCCTTGGCGCGGATATCGGCGATGAGCTCGTCGACGAGGGAGAGGTTCGGGACGGCCGGATCCGCGGCAGTGCTGGTCGCGTTCGTGTTGAGCATGCGCTCCCGTGCCGCAAGCAGCGGGGCGAGAAGTCGCTCGGCGTTTGCCTTGGAGTAGATCGTGTGGATGCGCTCGTCGGGGAACAGCTCCCGCGCGGGCATGTCGGCGTCCACCAGGTAGGGGAGCAGCGCCAGGTAGCTCGCCGGGTCGGCCTTGCCCTCGCATCTGCGCAGGTCAAGCACGAGACTATCGCAGCGCGAGAGCAGCTCGCGGCCCGTGCCGAGCGCTGCAACCAGCGTGTCGGCATCGTCGAGGCGCCGCAGCGTAAGGAGGGTGACGCCGGGTGTCACCTCGCGCAGGGAGATGGGCGTCCCGGTTTGCTTGGGCGCTGCGTCTGCAGGGAAGCGGCGCAGGTCGAGGCGCTCGACGCTGCCGTCGCCGGGAAAGACGTCGATGTCGTTGAACATGCGCAGTGCCAGATCCCAATCTTCGCGATCGGTGTCGCGGCCCCAGAATATCTCCTGAGCCGTATCTTTGAGCAGGAAGGGGATCGTGTTGCGCCCGACGGCCACGATGCGCATGCCCGGCTGCAGCCGCTCGTCGCCACGCGAGCGCGTTACATAGAGGAATTCGCCGCTGCGGTGCACCTCGAAGCCGAGCGCATACTCGCGACACGAGGGATCGTCGCAGGTCACAGAGCACGTCCGGGCGTCTGCCGTCGAGAGGAACTGCCGCACGGCCGACAGGAACAGCTCGGGGGTCGCCTTCGCGTCACGCGAGGCCATGGCCAGCGCGTTGCCGCACGACGTTGCGTCGCCGTTCATGAGCCGGCCAGGTGCAGCATCCATATGGAACGTCTCGACGATGTTGTTGTAAGCAGACCAGTAGAGGTAACCCCGCATGGCTTATCGAATCCCCTTACGTTTACTGCTCCCGAGGCGATCACAGCACGCCATCTGCTGCGTTGCGGCGGAGCTCGCGTATTTCAATACGCGTCGCTCCGCCGCGCCTTGCATCTGGTGCACTGTGACGCCTCGTGGGTCAAGGTCAAAACCAAGGTCAAGACCCAGGTCAAGACCGAAAGGCCGCCCGGCCCGGAAGGAGTTCCCGGATGCCGGGCGGCCTGGGGTGACGTGCCTAGTGTAGCGCGCCTTCGGAGCTCGTGCGCCTTACAGCCCCAGGTAAGCGGCGGCGGACTTGCCGGCCACGCGGCCGTGCGTTACGGCCATGCCGATGGAGTTGCCGGCGGCAGGCGTGCAGTAGCCAGTGCCGTAGCGGCCGCCCAGGTCGTTGCCGGCGCAGTACAGGCCGGCGATCGGGGCACCGTCGGCGTTGACGACGCACAGGTCTTTGTCGGTCATGACGCCCGACATCGTGACCATGGAGGGCGCGGAGCCCCTCTCGCCCAGTGAGCCGGAGAAGCCGTAGTACGTCGGCCCCTCGATCGGGATCATGGCCTCGGCCTTCTTGCCGAACTGCGGGTCGCATGTGTACGTGCCGTCCTGGCAGCCGTAGCACAGCTCGTTGTAGGCGTTGACAGCCGCGACGAAGCCCTCGACGTCGGCGATGCCCATGAGCTCGGCCAGCTTCTCGAGGCTCGAGGCCTTGAAGATGCCGCCGCCCATGCGCTCGGCCGTCGTCATGCCGGTGACGCTGATCTGGCTGTCCATCGCGCCGGTCTCGATGTCGTACATCATGTCCATGATGTATTCGGGGCGGCCGAAGTTGGGGCCCGTGTGCTCGAGGCCGCAGCTCGCGATGTGCTTGAGGTAATCGCCGCCCAGCACGCCGTAGCACGTGCCCGTCTTGCGGGCGCAGGCGCTGCCGGCCGCCGTGATGTTGCCTTCGTTGCAGAAGCGCTGCATGTTCTCGTCGAGCCACAGGTGGCAGTTGGCGCCCCACGTGCCGGAGGGGCCGCCGCCCAGGCTCATGTGGCCGCGGGGCGAGGGCTCGATGAAGCCGCCGGCCCAGCAGAGCATCTTCGTGGACGAGCCGTCGGCCGACGCCGCCATGCCGCCGCCGTTGAAGTCCTCCTTGAGGCCGCCCGTGCGCTCGTACTTCTCCATGAGCTCGTTGAGCAGCGCCCAGCACATGTCGGAGTTCTGCACGTAGCCGCCGCCGCAGCTGATGACGGCCTTGCAGTTGAACTGCACGTACTCATCGGCGTCGGCGTCGTAGCAGATGACGCCCGTCACCTTGCCGTCGGCGTCCTGGACGAGCTGGTTGCCCTTGTAGCCCATGAACACCTGGGCGCCGGCCTGCACGGCCTTCGTGAGGCAGGCCATCTGCACGGTGCCGAGGCTCGAGGACGCCGCGACGCCGCCGTGGCCCTCGCGGCCGTGGAAGTGGCCCATGAACTGAACGGTCGTGGCCCACGTCTTCGTGCCGGGCTGCTTGGGGTAGCCCGTGTGGTCGAGGCACTGGTTGTTGTTGTCGTAGAACGAGGCGAGCGTGTCGTAGAGGGCCTGGTAGCCGGCCTGATAGCCCTCCTCCGTCGTCTCGCAGTTCGGGTCGACGGCGATGGAGGCCCAGTCGATGCCGTCCGTCAGCTCGTGCACCTTGTCGGCGTCGAACATGGCCTGGACGATGATCTTGCCGTTGCGCGTGACGTCGTACGTGTAGAACGACGCGTCGGGCTCCTGCTCGTACGTGCCGCCGGCGACGTACTCGTTCGAGAACATCGTGTCGGTGACGAGCTGGTCGAACGCGGCCTTGGCATCGGCGTCCTCGACGACGTCCTTCATGCACGCGATCATGTGGTCGAGGCACTCGCCCGAGTTGTTGACGTATGCGGCGAGAACCTCCTGGCTCACACGGCCGCCGGTGCGGGTCGTGAACTCGTCGATGACCTCGCCCAGGTTGTACTGCGGGAAGCCGGCGTCGATGTTGAACTGCGGGTTCCAGGCGGCGATGTCCTCGCCGAGGAACGTCATCGCGAAGTTCTTCTCGCACAGGGCGACCTTGGCGCCGGCCTCGGCCGCGGCGAGCGTGGCCTGAACGCCGGCGTGTCCACCGCCGATGACGACGACGTCGAAGTCGTTGACCTCGCGGGCCACGGTGACCTGCTCGGGCTCGCCCAGCCAGTCACCCGCGCCGGCGTAGCCGAACGTGCGACCCTCGGCCTTTGCGGCGGCCTTTGCGGCCTCGATGTCCTTCGGGGCGCCGCCACCAGGGCCGCCAGGGCCACCGCCGGGGCCGCCGGGGCCGCCGGCGCCCGGGCCTCCCTCGCCTGCGGGCGCACCGCCCTCGGCGGGCGCATCGCCTGCGGCCGAACCAGCCGGGGCCTCCTCGGCCAGCGCGGTGCCAGCAAACGCCAGCGCAGCCATGGCCGAGGCGCCGGCAACGAACGTGCGGCGGCTCATCGTGGAATCGCTCATGCAAAGCTCCTCTCGTGGATATGCGGGAGGGTTCCGGGCGCGCTTGTGCGTATCCAGAGCCCGTCCTCGTCGCATCCCAGCATACGCATGGGGGAGTGACGAAACGGGTTATCTTGCGACATGCCGCGCCTGAGCTGCGAGGACGCCGATGCCAAAACGGGTGAGCGCCCATCCGGGCCTGATGTTCTGCCGAGGGCGTGCGTTCTCGCGCCACTGCAGAACCCCGACTCATCTCCCGTGCGTGAGAGTTTGCTTTCGAATACCTTCCATCCGCCTCTGATTACCTAAAGCAGGGGATATCCCGCGCGTACAGTGGGCGCTCGGATGCCGGGCACGTCTCGGCACGGGCTAGCGCGCCAGAAACGCGCCGGCTAATTCAACGCGATCGTGAGAGAGGGATCATCATGGAGAACAAGTCCGAGGGCGTGTCTCGTCGCGAGTTCCTGGGTCTGGGCGTCGCTGCTGCCGGCATGGCGCTGGGCAGCCTGTTCGTTCGCCCCTCGTTTGCCGCCGAGGCTGCCAGCGCCTCGCATGACGGCGAGGTAAAGGCCGCTGCCAAGTCGGAGGCCGCCTCTTCTGCGAAGGACGCCGCTAAGGCCTCCTCTTCGGCAAAAGACGCCGCTGCGACGAACGCCTCGAAGGCGGCCGCCGTCTCGACGGAGCTGCCGATGGTCGTTGACCGCAAGAACAAGGCCGTGTTCCTCGCGCTGCAGGTGACCGATGCCACGACGGCCCAGGCATCGCAGGTGCTCACCGCTTTCGAGAGCTCCTCTGACGGCACGAAGTGCGTGCTGCGCTCCATCAACACCGACCTGGAGACGTGGGAGGGCCTGCAGACCATCGGTGCTGAGCAGGGCGCCAAGGTCACGCTGACGCTGCAGTGGGGCAAGGAGGACGAGAAGCCGATCGAGCAGTGCCTCGTGCCCTCTGCCGGCACGTGGACGCCGGACTTTGCGGTGAGCGGCTCGCGCGACGGCAACGAGGATCCCACGGGCGACATCGTTGCGCTGACGAGCAGCTCGACGGCACTCATCTCCGACGCGTCCGTGGGTTCCGACGTCACGTTTACGGGCGACGCCACCGTCCTGCCCAAGGCGGGCACCAACGTTACGCTGGCCATTCGTCTGGCGTAGCTGCGTTCCCTGGGCCAGGCTTATCCCCGGCTCAGCCATCATGCGCGACGCTGTTTTTAGGGGCGCTTGGTCTTTCCGCATGGGCGGGGCCAAGCGCCCCTGCTGGTAGATGGGCCTTCGTGTGCAGCGGCCTGCGCTCTCAAAAGAAAACGCGGCCCGGGCGGAGTCGCTCTCCGTCCGGGCCGCGTTGCTGTGCCCTGGTATGTACGGTGCTTTAGGCCTCGGCCTGGGCTTCTGTGTTGCCGCCCGACGAGTCGACGTACGGGCCATACACATAGATCGTGACCGTGCTGCCCTGGTCGACGGACGAGCCCGCGCCTGGCTCGACGGCGTAGACGATGCCCTCGGCATTGGCGCTCGGGGCTGCGTCGCCTGTGATGACGTTGGGCGTGAGGCCTTCTTCCGAGATGGCGTATGCCGCGGAGTCACTCGACCAGTTTCTTACATCCGGCACCGTTATCTGGGGCGTAGGCTCGGGGCCGTCCGAGACGCCGACGTTGACCGTCGTGCCCTTCGACACCTGCTGGCCGGCGCTGCCCACCCACGTGACGGTGCCTGCCGCGGCAGTGCTGCTGTACTCGTGCTGCGCGCTGACGTTCAGACCCAGGCTCGACAGCTGCGCTGCCACGGAGTCGTAGCTCGAGCCTTCAAGGCCCGTCGGGATCGTGACCGAGGACGGGCCGTTCGAGACGTTGACCGTCACGCTGCTCCACGGGGCAAGCCCCTCCGTGCCCTCGCCGGGCTCGACGGAGACGACGGAGCCCTGGGCCACGTGATCGTCGTCGACGAGGTTCTGCACGGCGGTGAGCTGGGCGTTCGAAAGCGCGCTGTTCGCCTCGTCCCACGTGGCACCCACGAGGCCGTAGGGCACGCTTACCGTCTGCGCACCCTTGGACAGGCCGTACGTGATCTCCGTGCCCTTGGCGATGGACGTGCTGTTCGCCTGAGCCGGGTTGAGCTTGAGGAACGTGCCCTCGGCTGCCTGATCGCTGAAGTCGTCGAGGTTGCTGTCGTGGCGCGCCTTGAAGCCAGCGGCCTCGAGCGCCTTGACGGCGTCGGCCTCGCTCATGCCCACGGTCAGCGACGGCAGGGCTGCGTTCGTCGGGCCGGTGGATACGACGACGTTGATCTTGGAGCCCTTGTTGACCGTGCTGTTGGCCGTCGGGTTCTGGCTGATGATCTGGTCCTTGGGCACGCTGTCGCTGGCCTGCTGGGACGTCGTGCCCACGTCGAGGCCGGCCGCCTGGAGCTCAGAGCGCGCCGCGTCAACGGTCTTGCCCGTGACCGAGGGAACCTTGACGGTCTCGGTGCTCGTGGACGTCTTGGTGTCGGTCGTGCTGGATGCTGCGACGCCCGTCGTGTCCGTGCCGTTCACGCCCGGCGTGTTCGTGCCGCCGGCGCAACCGCGCAGGGCGAAGACGATGACAAGGACGAGCGCGATGATGACGACGGCGACGATGCCGGCGATGGCGGGCCCGGGCAGACCCTGGCGCTCCTGCGTCATGGAGCCGCTCGATCCGCCCCTGCCGCCGGCGCCCCCGCGCCCGCTGCCGACGGGTCCCGCCGCGCTGTTCATGCCGACGGCGCGGTTCATGGCCTGCGTGCTGGCGATGCGGCGCGTGGGTTCGGTCTGGCCGCGCAGCGGCGTCGTGCCGGTGGCGCCGCCCTGCATGACGGTCGTCTGCGTTGCCGAGGGGCTCATGACGCGCGTCGTCGTGCCCAGGTTCAGCGGGCGGCCCATGATGTAGTTGTTGAGCACGCGACGCAGTTCGTCTGCGCTCTGGAAGCGCTCGCCGGGATCCTTGGCCATGCACTTCATGATGATGGCCTCGAGGTTGTCATCCACGTTGGGGTTGATCTCGCTCGGTGGAACCGGCTCCTCGTTGACCTGCTTGAGCGCCACGCTCACGGCGTCGTCGCCGTCAAAGGGCAGCTTGCCGGTCGACGCCTCGTACATGACGACGCCCAGCGAGTACAGGTCGCTCGTGGGGCCGAGCTCCTTGCCCTGCGCCTGCTCGGGCGAGACATAGTGCGCGGTGCCGAGCACGGAGTTCGTCTGCGTGAGGTGCGAGTTCTTGGAGCGGGCGATGCCGAAGTCCATGACCTTGGCGTCGCCGTTCGGCTGGATCATGATGTTCTGCGGCTTGATGTCGCGGTGGATGATCTCGTGCGCGTGGGCCACTGACAGCGCCGAGCACACCTGTGCGCCGATCTGCGCCACCTTGCGCGGGGCGAGCGCACCGTGGCTACGGATGCCCGTCTTGAGGTCGGTGCCGCGCAGGTACTCCATGACGATGTAGTAGGTGTCACCCTCCTTGCCCCAGTCGTACACGCTCACGATGTAGGGGCTCTGCAGGGCTGCGGCCGCCTGGGCCTCCTGCTTGAAGCGCGCAGCGAACGACGGGTCGGACGCGTAGCGCGACAGCATGACCTTGATCGCGACGAGGCGATCGAGCGTTTGGTCCATGCCGCGGTATACGGTTGCCATGCCACCGGTGCCCACCTGCGACTGCACCACGTAGCGGCCGCCGAACACCGTTCCTCTCTCTATCGCCATGGGAGGGCTCCCTTCCTGAACTGTGTGCGCTGCTGCGTTTGAGCTTCGTATGTTGCCATGCTAGTCCCCCTGCGCCGAAAGCGCGGCCAGTGCCGACTGCAACACATTGCCTGCAATGGAGGTCGCGGCATGCTCGGCGTCATTTTCGACAACGACGGCGATAGCCACGGTGGGATTCTCGTACGGTGCGTATCCGATGAACCAGGCGTCGGGGTTTTCCTCGCCCGTCTCGGCCGTGCCCGTCTTGCCCGCGACGTCGACCCCGGCGACGGAAGCCGCGCTGCCCGTGCCCTCGTTGACGGTCGTGAGCATGGCCTCGCCGACAGCCTGCGCCGTTGCGGGCGAGACAGCCTGGCCGAGCGCGTGGGGCGTCGTCGCGTTGAGCACGGTGCCGTTCGCGTCGGTGATGCTCTCGACGACGTAGGGCTCCATGACGACGCCGCCGTTTGCGATGGCAGCTGCCACCATGGCGTTCTGCATGACGGTGGACTGGGGGCCCGCGGGGCTCGGGTGCGATCCGACGGGCTGGCCGGCGCCCGCCCAGGCCGTCTCCCACTCCGTCATCTCCGACGGGTCGGGCATGAGCGAGGGCAGCGTTGTGAAGCCCATGCCCACGGACGTGCCGTAGCCAAACGCGCGCGCCATGTTGACGAGCGCCTGCGGGCCGACCTGCGTGGCGATCTGGCCAAACACCGTGTTGGCGGAGTAGGCAAACGCCGTGCGCAGGTCGAGCTGGCCGTAGTCGTCGCCGTTGATGTTCGTGACGGCGGCGCCGCCGATGTCGAGGGACGCCGGTGCGTCGTAGACGGTGTCGAGCGTCGCCACGCCGCTCTCGAGCGCAGCGGCGAGCGTGACTGCCTTGAACGTGGAGCCGGGCGTGTAGAGCGCCTGTGTCGTGCGGTCGAGCAGCGGGCTGTTCTCGCCGCCGTTAGCAAGCAGGTTGTCGAGGTCGCTGTTGGCATACGTGGGCGAGGAGGCCTTGGCCAGCACGGCACCCGTCTGCGGGTCGAGCACGACGATCGCGCCGACGTAGCCCTGCAGCGCCGCCTCCGCCGCCGCCTGGATGCGCGCGTCGACCGTGAGCACGACGTCATCGCCCGTCGTGCTGGCGCCGGCGATCTTGTTGAGCGCGCTCTCCCAGGTGTCGTAGTTCGATGAGCCGGTGAGCACGGTGTCGTAGGCGCTCTCGATGCCCGTCGAGCCGTAGCGCGTCGAGAGGTAGCCCACCGTGTGCGACGCGAGCGAGCCCTGCGGGTAGCTGCGCACGTACGTTCCGTCGGCCTGGCGCACGCTCTCGGCGAGCGTCACGCCGTCCGACGTGATGATGGAGCCGCGGTCGACGTATGCCTTGCGGGCGATCGTGTGGTTGTTCGCGGGGTTGTTCTGCAGCTCGTCGGCTTTGACGACCTGGACGTAGAACAGGTTGGCGATGAGGGCGGCGAACAGCAGCGTGAACAAGGCCGTGAGCACCGTGAGGCGCTTCGACAGCGCGCGCCTGCCCAGAACGCCGCTCTCGGGCGTGCTCAGGTGCAGGCCGCCGCCCATGCCGCGGGCCGACACGCCGCTGCCGTCGATCTCGACCTGCGTACCCGTGCCCTCGTCACCGCAGCGCAGCAGCAGCCCGACGATGACGAAGCTGGCGAGCAGCGACGAGCCGCCCTGGCTCATGAACGGCAGCGTGACGCCGGTCAGCGGGATGAGCTTCGTGACGCCGCCGACGATGAGGAACGCCTGAAACGAGATGGCGCTCGTCAGGCCGACGGCCATGAACGCGGCCAGGTCGCTCTTAGCGCGCGCGGCCGTGAGGAAGCCGCGCACGGTGAACAGCATGAACAGGAAGAGCACCGCGGAGGCGCCGAGCAGGCCCATCTCCTCGCCGATGGCCGAGAAGATGAAGTCACTCTCGACGACGGGGATGAGCGTCGGCATGCCTTGGCCGATGCCCGTGCCGAACAGGCCGCCGTCGGCCAACGAGTAGAGCGATTGCACGATCTGCAGGCCGCTGCCGCTGGGGTCGGCGAACGGGTCGAGCCAGATGGACACGCGCGTGCGCACGTGCCCGAAGAAGTGATAGGCGAGCACACCGCCGATGGCGAGCAGCACCGCGGCCACGAGCGGGTAGAACAGGCGCCCCGTCGCCACGTACAGCATGACGAGGAATATGACGAAGAACAGCAGGGCGCTGCCCAGGTCTCGCTCGTACACGACGATGAGCAGAGAGATGACCCACATGATGAGCAGCGGCAGCAGCATCGTGAGCCGGGGGATGCGCAGGCCGAGCACCTGGTGGTTCGCTATGGCGAGTAGCTCGCGGTTCTCCGACAGGAAGCTCGCCAGGAATATGACGACGAGCACTTTGGCGACCTCGCCGGGCTGGAACGAAAACAGCCCGAAAAAGTTCACCCACAGCTTGCTGCCGCCCGACTCGAAGCCCACGAACATCGGGAGCAGCAGACAGGCGATGCCGAATATGCCAAACGTGTACTTGTAGCGCGCGAGCTTTTCGAGGTTGCGCACGACGAGCAGCGTGACGACCATGGCCGCGACGCCGATGAACAGCCAGATGACCTGCCGCGTCGCGGCCTCGGGCGCCAGGCGTGTCACGAACGTTATGCCGATGCCCGACAGCACGAACACGATGGGCATGATGGCGGGGTCGGCGCCCGGGGCGAGGAAGCGCGTCGCCACGTGGGCTGCCGCAAACGCCACCGACAGGCCGATGGGCACGATGAGAGCCTGCGCCGTGAGCGCGCCGCCTTGCTGCGCGACGTACATCGCATACAGCAGGAACACCGGCACGGCGCCGGCGAGCAGCAGGAGCAGCTCTGTGTTGCGACGGCGGCCCATGGGCTAGGCGTCCTGGCCGGCGTTAGCCGGGCCGTCCGAGGGGGCCTGTGCCTGGTCGGGCTCGGCCTGCGACGGCATGAGCTCTGCGGCGTTGACGACGTTGTCCTCGGACGAGGAGGTGTCGTCGGCCTGGGAGCTCGCGATGGGGCCCACGACGACGCCGTCGCTCTCGTTGGCGGCGAGCTGTGCGCGGTAGCGCTCGAGCACGGCGCGCGCAGCGTCTTCCGAGCCGAACGATATGCCGCGGCTCAGGCGCTCCTCGACCGTCTCGGACAGCTGGGAGGTGCGGATGTTTGTCTGCTCGATCTCTTCGGACAGCGTGACGAGCGGGTAGTCGCCCGGTATGCCCTTGTAGAGCGTGACATAGCCGTCCCGGTCTGTGAGGTACCACGTGTGGTCGGCGTAGACCATGATGCCCACCAGGATGGCGACGAGCACGGCCACGACGGCGACGAGCCACAGCGCGACGTTGCGTATGCGGTTGAGCAGGGCATGACGCTCGATGCCGTCGTCTTTGACGTCGATGACGATGACGGTGACGTTGTCGAGGCCACCGGCTCCCAGGGCGAGGTCGACGAGACGGTCGGCGCAGGCCTGTGGGGCCGGCGAGGTGACCATGGCCTCTTCGATGACGTCGTCGGAGATCATGGACGACAGGCCGTCGGAGCACAGCAGGATGCGGTCGCCCAACGTGACGTCGACAAGGAACGAGTCGGCGTGCATTGAGCGCTCGCTGCCCAGCGCGCGCGTGATGATGGAGCGGCTCGGGTGGACGCGCGCCTCCTCGGGCGTGATCTCGCCGGCTTCGACGAGCTCCTCCACGAACGAGTGGTCGTGCGTGACGCGCAGCAGCTTGCCCTCGTGCAGCAGGTAGGCGCGTGAGTCGCCCACGTGGCCGACGGCCATACGCGTTCCGTCGATGACGACAGCCGTGCACGTCGTGCCCATGCCGGGGCGGCCGATGCCCTCGTCGACGCCGTCGAGCACGGCGATGTTTGCCGCTTCGATGGCGGCGCCCAGCGCGTCGGGGTCGGGCTTCGTGAGGCCGGCCTCCGCCAGCGACGAGACAGCTATCGTGCTCGCGACCTCGCCCGCCGCATGGCCGCCCATGCCGTCGGCGACGGCGAACAGCGGGAAGTTGACGAGGTAGGAGTCCTCATTGTGCTCGCGAACGCGGCCGACGTCCGTGCGCGAGCCCCACGCAAGGGCGCCCGTGGATCGCGCGGCGCCCGACAGGCGCGTCGAGGCGGACACGCTGTCGCGCGACGTCGGCTTGACGGGGGCGAACGGCATGGTTTGCGAGGGGTTGCCCGCCGTCGCCATGGCCGCCACCTCTATGTGGTCAAGCTCGTCGGGCGATGGGGCGGGGTTCCCGGCGTTGCCCGCGTACTGCGACATGTCGAGCGGAAGGGTGTCGTCTCCGTCGTCGGAAGCCGGCTCGGGCGTCAGCGTCTGGTGCGTGACGCGGTGCACGATGGGCGTGCCAGCTCGGGGAGCGTCGGCGTCCAGCCGGATCTCGGCTGTGAGCGCCTCCTCAGACGGAGCCTCGACCTCGCCGACGCCCGCGTCACTTGCGAGCGCGGCCAGGGCGTCTTGCTCGTCGTTGGCGTCGTCCGCGCCGGTGTTGCCTGCGGCGGGTGTGGCGTCGGCGGCCGCAGCCGCCGCGGCGGGCTGGGCCTCGGGCTCGGGCTCGGCTGCCGGGGCGTCATCAGGGCGCGCAGGTGCGGCAGGGGGCTCGGCGTCGGATGGCGCTGCCGGGGCGTTGTCTGACGTGCTCGCCGGGGATGTTGGGACGGGGCTCGCGTCTGCGGGTGTCGCCGGGGCGGCGTGAGCTGCGGGAGCGGGGGCCGAGCTGGCAGGTTCCGCCGGGCTCGCGGGGGTCACGGAGCCCTGCGGTGTAGGCGCTGCCAGGTGGACGGCCGGCAGGGGGCCGGAGTCGTCAAGCAGACGCAGACGCTCGTAGTCGGACAGGTATGCGGCGGCATCCGACGGTGTTACCGCGTCATCGGATGCCGGGATTGGATATGCGTGCTGGGGAGCGGGAACGGGACCGGCGCTCTGGGTTTCGTCATCGCGCGGGGCGAAGTGCCGCGGCGTGTGGCGGGTGTCCGATGTGTCGCTCATTGTCGCGTCACCCTCATCACGGCGTCGCCTATCTGGACGAGGTCGCCGTCATGGAGCACGGTGGGCCCCACGATGGCGTGCCCGTTGGCGAGCGTGCCGTTCATCGAGTTGAGGTCCTCGGCCACGAGGGCTGGACCCTGCGGAGAGAAGCGCGCATGGCGCCCCGAGACATAGGCGCCGGGCAGCACGATGTCCGCGCCTGGTGATCGGCCCACGACGATGGGGCCGAGGATGTCCACGTGCTCGCCTTTGACCTCATTGGGCCCGTCGATGATGTCGACGCTCCACACGGCTGCGTCGCTGCGCTGCCCCTTCACGAGGCCGACGCCCGTCTTCATGATGGCAAACAGGAACACGAAGAGCAGGACGACGAGCAGCACGCGCCCGATGAAGAGCACGACGGCGGGCATGGGTTACAGCTCCCTGAACTGGAGCTCGACGAGGCCGAGGGTTATGACGTCGCCCGAGTGCAGCACCTGCGACGTGACGCGCTGGCCGTTGACGCGCGTGCCATTCGTCGAGCCGAGGTCGGCGATCGTCCAGCCGGCGTCCGCGCGGGCGAGCTCGGCGTGGCGGCGGCTAACGTTGCTGTCGGCGAGCACGAGGTCGGCCGAGGCCTCCTCGCGGCCGATGACGGTGGATCCGGTGCTGATGCGCCACGTGCGACCCGTGCTGGTATCCGTAAGCTGGCATGCTGCCGAGGGGCCGGATGCGGGCACAGGCAGGGGCGCCATACCGGCAGGAGCGTTGCCACCTACGACGGGGGCGCCTGCCATGCGCATGGTTCGGGCCTGCGCTTGGGTGGGGTTTGCGGGGATGGCCGGGATCGCGGGCTGGGCGCCATGCAGGGGCGCGGCCTGCTGCGGAACGGCGGGCGCTGCTGCCACGGGGCGCGCGGTGCCGCCGGCTGCGCTGACGTGCTGCTCAGCGTAGGCCGATTCCTCGATGCGGATCTCCTCGAGGACGTCGGGCGTCACGACCTCGGCGATGACGTCGGCCTTGCCCGGCTTGATGTTCGGCTCGGCGATGAAGCGCACGATGGGTTCGCCCGTGAGCTCGAGGCCGTCGGCCTGCGCCTCGTGGGCGAGGAAGTCGACGAGCTCGTTGGTGACATCCTGGTAGAGCGCGGCCATGGCCTGATCGTCACCCGGGTTCACGAGCACGGTGTAGAGCGTCGGAGCCAGGTGGCGTCCGTCGATCTTGACCGCGTTGCGCTTCATCTCGTGCACGGCCGACTTGGCCAGCTTCTTGAAGGGAAGCGGGGCAAGCATGCGGTTGCCTTCGAACAGCTGCTGCATGCGACCCTCGAGGATGTCGAAGAAACTCATGGGCTAGAGGTCCTCTCTGGCTAAATCGTCATCGGGCGCGACGGCTTCCTCGGTGAACAGGGAGCGCGGCGTGCCCAGCAAAGCAACGACAATATATGCAAGTATAGAAGAGGCGATGATGCTAACAACCTCCTGAGCTGCGGGAGCGGCCCATAACCCGCCATTTTCCATACGCGAAATAACGAGCTGAAACAATATCAGGATGGCTGACGACGACAGGATTCCCAGGTAGCAGCGGGTCTTGCCGCCCTGGGCGCACAGGCCTGCGCCAGCGGCAGCCGCGGCGGCCCAGCCCGCTCCGCGCACCCATGTGAGGGGGTCGGAGAGCAGGGCGATCAGCGCGCTCGTGGCCTGTGCGGGGCTTGTGGCCGCCAGGCTTGCGAGGCTGGTGGCGCTCAGGCTCGAGGTGCCGGCGAGTGCGGCGATCGTGAGGCCGACGGTGAGAGCGAACGCCGCCGAAGCCGCGGCGCGTGCGGGGGTGAGCAACAGGGCAGCGAGAACGGGGGGCAGTGGGCTGGCGAGCTGCGCCCCGATGGCGCCGGCGAGTGGGGTGCCCGTGCCGAGGGGCTCGCGGCGCACGACGAACAGCCACCACGCGATGCCAAGCGCGAGCACGGCGACGGCGAGCGCCCACTGGCGCAGCGCGAGGCAGCCTACGACGAGGGAAGCGACGGCGAGGGCGCCGGCGAGCTGGGGGGCAGCCGTGCCGACGACGAAGACGACGAGGCCGACGACGAGGGCGGTCGTGGTGCCGGCGGGCAAGGGGGAGGCGCTGGCTGGGACGGGGTTCGTGCTGGCGGGGGTGGCGTCCGCGCCTGCGGCGGGGGCGGTTGCCTGACTGGTGGCGGAGGCTGCCGCAACGATGGGATCTGAGCTGGTGGTCGTGCTGGTGGGGCCCGCGTCGGTACCAGCGGGCGCGCCGACGCAGGCGAGCGCCACGAGGGCCGCGACCCAGCCTGCCGCGAAGCCCGCCAGGCCGCGCATGAGCCAGCTGGCGAGGCGGGGGTGGGAACGGCCGAGAGGGCCGAGCTCGTCGTCGTATGCGCCGGGTTCGGCGGGGACGCCCCCCTCGTCATCGGCGGGCTCCGCCTCGTCGCACGTGACGTCGGCGACGAGGGCGGCGAGCGACTGCCTGCCAGCGCGGAGGCTTCCCAGGCCGGCGAGCAGCTCGTCTGCGAAGGCGCGCACGCTCGTGGGGCGTACTTCCGGGTCGGGATCGAGGGCGGTGAGCAGGGCGTCTGCCGCTTGGGGGGTGACGTCCTCGTTCAGGGCGCACGGATCGGCAAGCTGCCCGCAGACGAGCTCGAGCGACTTTTTGACGCTGGGTGCCGCGAAGGGCCGCGTGCCGGTGAGCGCCTCGTACATGACGGCGGCGAAGGCGAACACGTCGGTGCGCACGTCGACCTGGCCGGCTTGGAGCTGTTCGGGTGGCATGTAGCCGATCGTGCCACCGACGGCGTTGCTGTAGCCGGTGGCCGTCGAGAGCGTCGCCATGCCGAAGTCGGCCAGACGCACGCGCCCTGAGGCGTCGATGAGGATGTTGTCGGGCTTGATGTCGAGGTGAAGCACGCCGTTTTCGTGGGCGAAGGCCAGCGCGTCGCCCACGGCATCTGCGACGGCGGCGGCCTCGTCGGGGGTGAGCAGGCCGTCGTCGGTCGCGTCGAGCAGCTCGGCGAGGCTCGCGCCCTCGACGCACTCCATGATGATGTAGGCGTTGTCGGCGTCGGCCTCGAAGTCGAGCATCGAGACAATGTTGGGGTGGGGGAGCACACTTGCCGTGCGCGTCTCGGCGAGGGCAGCGCGCAGCAGGGCGTCTGCCCGGGCCTGCTCGGCGTCTCCTGGATCCGAGGGGCTTGTCGGCATGCCTTTCCTTGCTTTGCCCGACGGCCCTGCGGAGGGGGTGGCGGGGTGCAGGGGGATGACCTTGATGGCGACGCGGCGCATGAGGCGAGGATCCCAGCAGACCGACACTGTGCCGAAGCCCCCCTTGCCGCGCTCCTCGAGCACGCGATAGCGGCCGAGCACGAGGCTGGCGGCGTCTGCCTGCGGGTCGAAGGCGTCGGCGTCGGGGGCGGGGTATGCGGGGCGGGCGGCGGCCCGAGCTGCGGACATGGCGATGGGCCTTTCTTGCCGGGGACGAGCTTCCGGTCATTGTACCCCGCGAGCAAGTTGCTCCCGCGGGCCGGGGTCGCTTCCGAGCTGCAGGCTGCTCCCAGGCCGCGTCCTCCCCGCCGTCGAGTGCGGGCTGACTCGCGTTGCTTAATCTTCGCATGGGGAACATGAAAGATAAAACCGCAGGAAAACTGATCCTTTTTTGGACTAGCTACGAAAACACATGCGAGTTAGCCCGCATTCGATGAAGCGTAGGCGGGCCGGTGGCCGCGGGAGCCGGCCGGCACGGGGGCGCCACGGTCGCATGCTATAGTCGGCAGGCGAAGGAGGCGATTCATATGGTGTACAAGGTGCTCTCCATTATCACGAGCATTCTGCTGAGTGTCGTGGTTGTGCTCGGTGTCGTATCCGCGGTATACACGCTCGGAAGCGCGGCGGTGCGCGAGGGGTTCGGCGAGCTCAGCGCGTCGTTCGAGGGCGGTGTCGACGCGATAAAGGCCGCGATTGACGATCTGGTGAACACCTCGCCTCTCGTTAGCGGTGCGGCTGAGGCGACGTCCGGCTCGGGCGCGGGTCTCAGCCTGCCTGACTTGAGCGGACTGTTCGGGGCAGGGAGCGGAGGCCAAACGACTGCCTCCAGCTTTGCCGATCCCGAGCAGGGCGCGGCGTACCAAACGTGGAAGGATGCCGTAGCTGCGCCAGTACAGCGAGTGTTTGCTGGTACGGACGTCGATGCAACGATGATCGAGGGCGTTTCCGGCGGTAGCCGCACGGCAACGGACATGCTGACGGCGCTCGACGACACGACGTTGGCGACGGTCAGTGCCAACGCGACGAATCTGCGCGCGACGGCCCTGGCGAACGCGCCGTCGTCGATATTGCCGTCGGGAGCCCGGCAAAGTATGAACGACGCGAACGAGAGCTGCGCCGAGTTCTGCGACCAGGTGGGCCAGCTTGTCGAAGATGTTCGCGCGTTCAAGTCGGGTGACATGCTTGCAGTGGGGCGCCTGTACTCGACGGCCGGCGCCGCGAAGGCTGCGCTTGACGCTATGGATGCTGCGATGCTTCAGGCGGAGCAGGCCTTGGGCGTGGCGTAGGTTGGCTCGTCGGGGTATTCGTGCGCGTATTAGGGGCAAGTTTGTGTTCTTCTCTCCATATTTCGGGTTATTTGTGCCTGTTCCTGGACAGGGTGACGACGTCGTAGTAAATTCTTGTCTCACGCGGGCGTGGCGGAATTGGCAGACGCGCATGGTTCAGGTCCATGTGGGGGCAACCCCATGAAGGTTCAAGTCCTTTCGCCCGCACCACCTGAGACGAAGACGTCTCCGCAGGTAAACGGCTTACAGCCGAAAGCCTGCGGAGACGTTTTTTGTTGTGCGGGTTCGACTTGGGGGAAGATGGGGGGATTCCATCTCTCGCCCAAAATCCTGGCCACATTCTGCGGTTATGCCAGGTTTTGCAAAAGACGGCCCCGGAAATGGGCGCAGATTTCGGATGTGCGAGGTTTGCGCGGCTTTTTCACGCCCGGGATAAGACGGGCTCGGAGCAGGCAGCTCTCCTGCCTGCGGTTTTCCTGGTTGCTCACGGATGCGTGTTGAAAAGCTGCCCCGCAAACCTTGCATAACCGTGAATCGGGGACAATTCCGGCGCTCGATTTTGCAAAACCTGGCACAAACGAAAAAGCTGACCTTGTCGGGCGGCCTTGCAGGACGGCCGGGTCCTGCCGGGTGGGCGGCCCCTGCGGGTCGGGCGGCCTTGCGGGATGGTCGGGCCTGCAGGATGGGCGGGCCTTGCGGGGTAGGCGGCCCCTGCCGAGCGGGCCTGCCGGGAGAGCGACCTTGTCGGGCGGCCTCGCGGGATGGCCGGGCCCTGCAGGATGGGCGGTCACTGCCGAGCGGGCCTCTTAGGGCCGGGCGGCAGGGGTCGCTTTGCGGGGATGGCCCCTGCGGACGCCGGCGCTCCCCTCTACAGCTCGCGCTCCCACTCCTGCAGGTAGGGGAGGATGTCGCGTAGATCGGTGCTGCGGGCGGAGAAGCGGGCCTGCGCCTTGACGACGTTGCTGGCGTTGAAGGCGATCGGGCACCCAACGAACCCGAAGAGCGGCAGGTCGGAACGCCCGTCGCCCACAGCCGCACACGCCCGGGGCTCGATGTAGAGCTTCTCGCACAGCCCTTGTGCATAGACGAGCTTGTCGTCTGCGTCAAACAGGTGCGCGACGCGGCCCGAGAACATGCCCGCCCGCTCCTCGAGCTCTGGCCCGCAGCATCCCTCGAAGCCAAAGCGCTCTGCCAGGTAGTTGCCCACGAAGTTCCACGCCAGCGATGAGACGTACGGTGCCAGGCCGTGACGGCGGCACCAGTCGGTGACCTCCTCGATGCCGTCCATGAGCGGCATGTCGTCGAGCCAGGCGCGCACCTCTTCGGGCTTGTGGCGCTTCCAGGCTGCGGCGTCGATGCGGTAGAACTCCGCCTTGTCGATCTCCTCGCGCTCAAGGGCGGCCTCGGCCTCGAGCATCTGCTTGCGGTTGCCCAGCTTTTGCGCCAGATAGCGACTCGAGCTGACGCCGCGCACGAGCGCGCTGTCCACGTCGAAGAACACGAGGCCGATCGTGTAGTCCATGAGCGACATCTGGGATGAACCGCCTTTCCGGGGCCAATGAGACTCGTAACTCGCTCTCGTTTGCGCCTTTCGCGTTCGCCTGCTCGCGCGTTTTGTCGCTCGACGGCGAGATTGCGGCCAGAAAACGAGGTCGTGAACGCCTGCATTCTCCCGACAGGCCGGATTCCGTGTCCAGCGGTATGAACCTGCTAGAGAAACTGCGGGTCAGGAGGCCGCCATGTGCCCTATCCGACTCCGCAGGTATTCACGAGCTCGATTTTAGGTCAGCCTCGCCCCATTTTTCTGCAGGTTTGCTAGAGCCGCCCGGCAAAAGGCTCGAAACAAAGAAGCGCGCCGCCCTCCCGCTAGAAGGGGCGACGCGCTTCCTTCGAATCGACGGGTGCTTCCCTTACCAGGGATACGTCCCCTTCTTCGCGTAGGCGAGCAGCTTTCCGTCGAGCTTGATGATGACGCGGTGGTTGCCCTCGTCGTCGGTTATGACGTCGCAGTCCAGCCCGAAGTCGATGGCGCTCATGATGGCATTGCCACCCTGCTCGTGGATGATGCTCTTGATCGCTGGCCCGTACGTGTCGATGACCTCGTGCAGGCGGTAGAGGATCGGGTCGGTGTTGCCCTTGTAGGGATGCTCGGAGAGGAACAGCGTCGCGGACTCGGGCACGCCCAGGGCCTCGGCGAGCTTGGCGCAATACTCCTCGGGCACGTACTGCTGTCCGTCGAAAGCCGAGGCCAGCCACACTTTGTTGACGCCCACCTTGTCGGCGAGCTCTTGCCAGGTGTAGCCCTTGGCCTTCTTGGCGTCCTTGAGCGCTTGGAGCTCCTCGCCATGCTGGAGATGGGTCAGATAGTCGGCGTTGTTCATCGGTGTCATGCTCATGAAGACGACCCCCTTGCACACGTGGATGGCGCTGTCGCCCGTATCGATCCGGGTAGGGCAGCCAACAACGCGCTCACCATAGTCTTCTCCTAGGAGAAAGGCCGCGCCCCCGACCTCGTCGTAACCGATGCGACACCAAATCGTATCGGGGCGGCAAGGAAGGGGGCGCGGCCAGAGGGGGTCGTGCGAACGCCTGGGGAAGGCGGGTTACTTCGCGGCCTCTTCCTCGTCAACGAGGACGGCGGGCTCGGTTGCGCTCTCGAACTCGCCCTTGGCGCGCAGGGCGGCGTTTCGACCGGCGACGCGACCGAAGATCATCGTCTCGCCGAGGTTGCCGCCGCCGTTGTACATGTCGGGGAAGATGGAGCCGAACTCGCCACCGCTGAACAGGCCCTCGATGGGCATGTTCTTCGTGTCGAGGATCTGCGCCTTGGCGTTGTGGCGCGCACCGCCCTGCGTGTTGAGCAGCGTGGGGCACAGCTCGAGCGCATAGAACGGGCCCGTCTTCACGGCCTCGGTGCACTCGCGGCCGAAGTCGTCGGTCTCGCCGGCCTCGACGTGGGCGTTGTACTTGGCCAGCGCGTCGTCGAGCTCGCCGTTAGCGTTGAAGTTCGGCGCCTTGCCGGTGGCGCGGATGGCCTCGGCCAGCTCCTCGATCGTCTCGCCGGACAGGATGGCGCCCGAGGCGATCTCGTCGGCGTTGCCCTCGGAGAAGCCGGTGGCCAGCGGGTCGGCGATGTGGTCGGCGTCAACGATGAGGTAGGCGGGCATGGGCATGGGCGTCATGTTCCAGGCGCCGCCGAAGCTCACGCGGCCGTGACGCGACTGGGACGCCTCGTTCATGAAGCGGCCGCCGACGGGCCCGACGTAGATGCCGCGCTTGCCGCCGGACACGCTCACGGCCGTCGCAGCGCCCTCGGCGTGATAGCCGAAGCCCAGGCCGGAGAGGTTGGACATGTGCCACATCTGGGCGCCCACGCCCTGGCACATCTTGATGCCGTCGCCCTCGTTGTAGGCGCCGGCGCGAGGATACAGATAGGGGAGCTGCGCAAAGCTCGAGATCATGGCCGGGTTGCTCTCGAAGCCGCCCGTGCACATGCAGACGCCGCCCTTGGCCGCGACGCGAACCTCCGCACCGTCCTTCTCGATGACGACGCCGGCGATGGAGCCGTCCTCGTTCTGGATGAGCTCCTTGCCGGGGGCGGCGTACCACACGGTCAGGTTGTCGCCCGAGCGCTTCTGGACGTTCTCGACGAGCGTGTTGTAGTAGGACATATCAAACTCGGTGGCGTTGAACAGGATGTTCAGGCTCGCCTCGTTGCCCTCGAGCTCGGGGAACTCGTTCCACATCGGCACCCAGCCGCCGCGGCCCATGTGCCACGCGTCCTCCTTGTAGACCCACGTGGGGTGGTTGGGCGTGCCGATGCCGGACTCCTCCTCGGGGCAGGCCTTGGCCGGGTCGATGCCCAGGACGTTGACGCTCCAGTCCCAGTTCTGCGCGGCCTCGTCGGCGTATGCGCGCAGGCACTCGGCGTCGTAGTTCTTGTAGTTGCCCATGAGGCCGGTGAGGTAGGCGTAGAACGCGTCGGCATCGTCGGTGGACAGGATGTTCTGGCCGGCGAAGCGGGTGTTGCCGCTGATCTCACCCTCGGGGGCCTTCTCGCACAGCAGGACCTTGGCGCCCTCCTCGTAGGCGGCGATGGCGGCGACCATGCCGGCGGCGCCCATGCCCAGGACGACGACGTCGTACTCCTCGTCGAAGCTTGCGGCCTCGTCGGCCAGCGCGGTGCCGGCAACGCCGAGCGCGCCCATCGTCGCGGCGCCGAGTGCCGCACCCTTGACCATCTGCCTGCGCGTGATCGTAGCCATGGTGATACCCCTTTCGAGTGTCGCGCCTCGCCCCCACCGCGGACGCCCGCACGTCTTGGCGGGTAATCCCCCGATGCGATGCTGGGGAGGCTGCGGGCGCATTCCCTTACGATGTGCCCGCCTTGCGTGTGGTGCGTGCGGGAGCCTGCTCGTGGGCGGGGCGTCAGGCCCCAGGCCGCGTTGGCTCGCCGCGTGATCTCAACGGTAGGCTGGCGGCGTTGCGCCATCCCCCATAATTCGCGGGATTTGTGGGAGGCGCCGCGTCGCCGCAATGCTATAAAACAAGGTATTGCATTCGTTATCCCAGCTCAGGACCAAGTTTGTACGGGGGATCAAGGATGAGGGAAACGGGCGTGGGCGAGGTGGACGAGCCGGATAGCACGGGCCGCGAGAGGCGTGTGGTCGGCGGGAGTTCCGCGGTGTCCGCGCGCGCTCCGATGCGTATGGCAGCAGCAGTCGCTGCGTTTATGGGCGCGGCTCTGTACTGGCCGTTGCTGCGCCGCAATGCGCTGTTCTACAGCCTGGCGGGACACGATGCGACGACGGGGGAGTCCGTCGCATGGTATAGCGTCTACTTGGCGTGCGCGCTTCTCGTCGTGGTGGGGAGTCGCGCGCTTGCGACGCGCAGGGCGCGACCGGCAGGCCCGCGCGTCGCCGCGCCCCTGCTCGCCGTGTTTTGCGCACAGGCTGCTCTGAAGATTATCGAGGTGCTGGCATCTCTCGGAAGCGCGCTCGGGTTCGTCGTGTCCCTGGTCGACACGACGCTCTACGCCGTCGTGTTCGTGCTGCTGACCTATCTGTGGGCGGCGTGGTACGTGTCGATGCGCTCGCGCACGGCGGCGCTCGTGGCCCTGGGCTCGTTCATCGTGAGCCTGGCGACGCGCATGGTGATGTTCCTTCCCGATCCGGCAGGGCTCGTCGTAAATGCTTGCCTGCCGCTGGTGAGCCTTGTGTGCTGGCTCGCAGCCGCGCGCGGGATGGCGGTGCCCCTGACGTCGGGGGACGCTCCTGACTCGGTGAGTTTTCGGCGTCCTCTGCCCGTCCGTCTCATCGCCGTACTTGCGATCTGTCTCGTCCTGGGCGGTGTTGTGCGCGGCTTCGTGTCGGGCTATGTGAACGGCGCGCCCCTCGCTCCTGCCATGAGCACGCAAGACGCCCTGTCCGTGGCGTTTGCGGCTCTACTGTTTGCCTATACGTTCTTTCGCTCGTCGAGCCGGGCGGCTTTGCAGGGCATCTGGCCTGCGGCGACCATCGTGTTCTTTGCGGGTCTGCTCCTGCTGTCCGGGACGGGCTGGGGGCCGAACGACCTGGGCTCGCAGGTCGTGATCATCGGGCGAACCTGCCTTGACCTGCTGCTGTGGATCGTGCTTGTCGACGTGGCGCGCGACGGGCGTATGTCGATCGTGGGCGCGTTCGGCGCGGTGTTCGTCGTGGTGGACGCCGTGTCGTCGCTGCTGGGTTACGTCATGGTGCCGCTCGTGCTCAACGCGCTGGGTATCGAGCCGGCCGGCCTCGTGCCCGTCCTCTCGAGCGGTGTCGCGTTCACGCTCATCGTGGCGTCCGTGCTGTTCTTCGGGCATTCGTTTGGGGCCGAGGAGCTGGGGGAGGGAGATGCCCCCGTTCACCTCTCTGGAGAGGCGGGAACTGCGGAGGTTGCTGGCGTTGCGGGTGAGGCAGCCGAGCGAGGCGGGTCGGAAGGCGCGCACGGCCTCGGGCGATTCGGGCTGTCGGAGCGCGAGCTGGCCGTGGCGGGGCTGCTGGCAGACGGCAACAGCCAGCGCAAGATCGCCGAGCTGCTCAGCATATCGATGGGTACGGTGCAGTCGCACGTCAAGAGCATCTACCGCAAGCTCGATATCCACTCGCGCCAGGAGCTCATCGACATGACGCGCGGCAGGTGACGCGGGCCCGCGTCCGCGATGGGGCGCTTGCATAAAAGGGCACGGGGTGGCCCCGGAGTCGATCCCCGAAGCCACCCCGCGCGTCACGTGCCCTGGCTCGTCGCTTATTCTGCCGGGTAGAACCCGCTCGGCTCCTCATTCAGGTTGATCATCACGTTCTTCACCTGTGAGTAGCTGTCGAGCAGCATCTTGTGCGTCTCGCGCCCGATGCCCGACGCCTTGTAGCCGCCGAACGGCGCGCCCGACGGGATCTGGTTGTACGTGTTGACCCACATGCGTCCCGTGCGCACGCCGCGGGCCACGCGCAGCGCCCGGTTGATGTCGCGCGTCCACACGGCGCCGCCCAGGCCGTACTCGGAGTCGTTGGCCAGAGCGATGACCTCGTCCTCGGAGCTGAACTTCTGCACGACGGCCACGGGCCCGAATATCTCCTCCTGGCACACGGTGCACGAGTTGTTCGGCACCTCGATGAGCGTCGGTTCCATGAACGCGCCATCCCCGAGAGCATCGTCGGTGACGCGATGCCCGCCCGTCAGCACGCGGCCGCCTTCCTGCACTGCGATGTCGACGTACCCGAGGATCTTCTTGAGCTGGCGCTCGTCGATCTGCGAGCCCATCTGCGTGTCGTCTTCCCAGGGCAAGCCCACCTTGACCTTCTGGAACGCGGGCACGATGTCCTCGATGAACTTGTCGTAGACGTCCTCGTGCACGAAGATGCGGCTGCCGGCGCAGCATACCTGGCCCTGGTTGAACAGGATGCCGAGCTGTACGCCGTCGAGCACCATGTCCCACTTCGCGTCGGGGAAGATGATGTTGGCGCTCTTGCCGCCCAGTTCGAGCGTTGCGGGGATGAGCCGGTCGGCTGCGGCCTCGGCCACGGTGCGCCCGACCTCGGTGGAGCCGGTGAACGCGAGTTTGGAGAGGCGCTTGTTCTCGAGCAGATACTGGCCGGACTTCGAGCCCCTGCCCGTCACGACGTTGAACACGCCGGCGGGGATGATGTCCTGCGTGAGACGGGCGAGTTCGAGCACGGAGAGGCTCGTCGTCGAGGACGGCTTGAGCACGGTGCAGTCGCCGGCGGCCAGCACGGGCGCCAGCTTCCACGCCGCCATGAGGAACGGGAAGTTCCACGGCACGATCTGGCCGACGACGCCGATGGGCTCGCGCAGCACGAGCGAGAGCATGTTGCCAGGCAGCACGTCGGCCTCGCCCGTCTCGGCGAGTAGAGCCCCGGCGAAGTAGCGGAAGTGATCGGCCGCGAAGGCGACGTCGATGGCACGCGTCTCGCGGATGGGCTTGCCGTTGTCGTATGTCTCGATCTGAGCGAGTTCCTCGGCGTGCTCCTCGATGACGTCGGCGACGCGGGTGAGGATGCGGGCGCGCTCAGCCTTGTCCGTGGCGCCCCACGTTTCGAAGGCCTGCCAGGCCACGTCGACGGCGCGGTCGACGTCATCGCGTGTGGCGTCGGCGATTGCGGCGATCTTGGCGCCAGTTGCCGGCGTGAACACGTCGAGCGTGGCGCCGTCGGAGGCGTCGACCCACTGGCCGCCGATGTAGAGCTTGCCGGGGATGCGGTCGACGAGGGCCTGGGCGACAGGGTTGGATGCGAATGCGGTCATGGGGGGCCTCCTTCTGGGGTAGGACGCGCCGGTGCCGCGTGTGGAGAAGGCGGGCGGCGCGCCGCGATGATGGGAATGCGCGAGCTTGCCCCGCGCTCTGACCCCTGATATCCCCAAAAGTTAGCCTTGTGATCCTTAATTGATCGTTAAGACATTCCTTTCTTATAACAATCACAGGTGAGAAGAAATTATGTTAGAGAGATTATAATTTGTATATACAATGTCTTATTTTCTCTCATGAGGAATAGACTCGCGTCGTATCGGGGATACACCTTGATTGGCGCGTCTTACCAGTCGGGCGCTTGGGTGTCGGCAGGCCGGCTCGGGGCGCCAAGGGAGGGGCCTTCGTCGTGAGAGCCGGGCTTGGCGAGGCAGGAGAACCCGTTCGCCGTCCAGCGACGATGCAGGCAACCCATGCACCCCGCAGCTTCGGTGCCAGTTCGAATTTCTCGCTCTTCCGGGTCGTTGTCGGGCTCGAATAGCGGGCAGTCGAGCCCAAGTCGCTCGTCGATGTTCGAGGCAGCCATGTCGTCGAGGCCGGCTTTCTCGAGAGGGAAGGCGATCCCATTCTCGACGCGGCACATGAATGAGAGCTTCGAGTGGGCGAGGACGGGCTTTGCGCGCTTGACGAGGCTGACGGGCACCTCTCTCGGCAGCGGCGATCCGCTGCGGTCGATGACGTCGACGGGGCCTCCGACGAGGGGTTCAAGCGCCTCGATTACGAGCAGGGCGGGCAGCGTTGCTGCCGATGCCCCCGTCATGGCGGGGGCGGAGTGCGAATGGGCGGCTGCCTGGGCACCTTTTTGGCGCCCGTCTACGTTGCTCTGG
The DNA here is from genome assembly GCA_018368455.1 of Coriobacteriia bacterium. Classification (NCBI taxonomy): domain Bacteria; kingdom Bacillati; phylum Actinomycetota; class Coriobacteriia; species Coriobacteriia bacterium. The sequence goes on along the minus strand of JAGZEG010000002.1, from coordinate 235,681 downwards.
GAGATTGGCGTTGCGCACAGCTCGGCCAGGTTCCACATGCCGCGGAAGTGCCCGTCGTTTCCGGCGAGGCGCAGGGCGGCCCCGGCAAGGGCGCCGATGACACCGTCCCCGGTCCCTCCGTATTCGCGCAGGAGGATGGCGTCGGAGGCTGCGGCAATGGCGTAGGCCTCCTCTTTCGTGCATGGGCGACGCTTGGCGGCCTGGCCGAATGCCAAGAAGTCTTCGACGCCCAGGGCGGTGGGCCCCTCGGCCGGACAGGCGGCCGCGGAGTCCATCGCATCCATGTCTGTCCCTGGCGCTTCAAGCGCGGGGGATGGAATCGCTGACGTCAGGCGATCTCGACACACGAGGCACATCCCGGGGTCGGAGCCCTCGACGCTCATTGTGCGGATAATGCTCTCGGCCTGGGGGATGAACCGCTCGTATGAGCTCCTTGGCATCAGTGCCTCAAAGCACATCGCCGAATTGTGCGAGGTATAGGGGACGCCCGGGGCGAGAAGGAGCTGGTGGCGTGTAATGCCGAGCATGACGCGCCCGCCGAGGGAGGGCAGCAGACGAGCGATCTCCTCGGCGACTGCACCGGTCGACGTCGTCGCTGACAGGTCGTCGGTGTCGTCGACACAGCAGATTACGCGCAGGGCATCGGCGGGGTCGGGACGGGCCGATTGGTCGAACAGGAGGCTGTCGCGTCCCCCTCCCCTCTTGGCGCCACCCGCCGCGCTCCTTCTCCCGCAGTTGCGAGGACTATCGCCACCGGGCAATGTCATTAGTTTCCGCCTCCGTTGCCGTTCCCGCCGCCATTGCCACCGCCGGAGCCGTTGCCCCCGCCATTACCACCACCGGAGCCGTTACCGCGCCCCGATCCGTTTCCGCCACCGGAGCCGTTCCCGCCTCCGTTGCCCGAGCCGTTCCCGCCGCCGGAACCATCGCCCCGTCCGCCGCCAGACCCGTTGCTACCACCCGAGCCGTTGCCTCCTCCGTTCCCGGAGCCGTTACCACCACCCGAGCCGTTACCGCCTCCGTTGCCGCCGCCGGACCCGTTACCGCGCCCGCCGCCGGAGCCGTTCCCGCCGCCATTACCACTCCCGTTGCCGCTTCCGTTCCCGCCGCCTCCCGAGCGGATGCCCTGGCCGGAGATCATCTGCTGATAGAGGGCGTCATCAACCGTTACGCCCAGGTACTTCGCGTAGTAGTCGGTCACGACGGCCTGCAGGTCGACGTCGGCGAACAGGTCGGGGTAGACGGTGCACCCGAGCCAGAGCATGCCAAGGCTCGTCTCGGCACTTCCGCGCTGGCCCCAGCGCGTCGCCCCCGTCGGGATGACGTGGACCTCGCCCCGGGACACGGCGCCCAGGCCGGCCCACGCGTCGGAAGAGAGAATCTCCTGGGCAGCCTCCGCCTCGTTGCAAACGATGAGGTCCGGCTCCCAGATATAGAGCTGCTCGATCGTCGTGGTGTAATCCCCGTTCGACCCCGAGGGCTCGTCGGCAGAGACGTCGAGGCACCCCGCCCTCGTGATCCAGTCGACGCCCAGCGATTCGTTGCCGTCGGTGAGCAGCGGGTCATTGATGCTGTGGTAGACGCTTGCGCGCTCGTCTTGTGCGAGGCCGGCGACGCGCCCCTCGACATCAGAGGCAACCTGGGCATAGAACGTCGCAAGATCCTGGGCGCGCTGCTGAGCGTCTCCGCCACACGCCTCACCGACGAGTCGAATGGCGTCAAGCTGCTCGTCGACCGTGGCATAGCCCACGATGACATAGGGGATGTTCACACGGTCGAGCTGGGCCTTCTCGTCGTCGTTCATGGCGTCGCGGACGATGGCGAGGTCGCATCCACGTGCGACGAGGTCCTCGGCGTTGACCGAGCCTCCCGAGTACGTGGTGGCGTCGGAGAGTCCCGGATAGATTGTCTGCAGGATCTTGTCCGAGACGACGCCTCCCGGGAGCCCGAGGATGCGCTCGGCAACCCCGATCATGACGGCGACTTCTCCCGAGAACGAGTCGAGGATGGCGATGCGCTGTGCCTCGGCGGGGACGCTGACCGTGCGTCCGCGGTAGTCGGTGAGCTCGCGTGCCTGCTTGTCGAGCTGGCTTGACGAGGCCTCGGCTGCGCGCGCCAGGCCGCCGATGCCAAGCCCCGTGACCGCCATGGCGGCGGCGAACTTGACCAGGCTTCGACGCGTCAGGCGGGCAGCTGGGATGCCGTCGCTCGCGCATCCCCCGATGCCCACGGAGCTTCCGACGATTTCTCTCGATTGCGTGATGCTCATTGTCCATCCTTTCTGTATGACCAGCGAATGGGGTTTGGTGCTTCCGGGGCGGTGGGCCTCGCGTTTGTCATGCGCCCGACGGCCCGCTTTCAGGACGGGACGGCACCTCGTCTGCAGCGGCTGTCGCCACGAGGTCGACTCCGCTGCCCGCCACGTCCGCCCTCACGACGTCCCCGATGTGTACGGGGGCGTGCGCTCGGATGCGCCGGCACGCCCGGGCGATGGGAAGCAGAAGTTCGCGCGGTACGTCCTGCGCGGTGCGTACGGACAGAAGCGGTCGGTTCGATCCCATGAGCCGCACTGTCCCGGTGAACGTGCGCAGCGGGTTTGTCAGCTCCCTCAGGGCCTCCCGGTGCCCTCGTGGGCAGCCGGCGCCTGCGAGCACCTGAGCCTCTTCGCCCGCCGTCGCCGGGCGGACGTCGATGACGCAGCCTCGGGGGCAGGCCGTGCAGGGAACATGGACTATGCCGGGGCTGGGGCGGGGGCCCGTTTCTCCAGGCTGGGAAAGGGGACGCCCCTCGCTCTCTTCAAGGTAGGTTCCAGCGCGTCCCGTGGGGTCGGGGATGTCCATAAGGGCAGCGCGGCCGTCGGCCTCTGGCAGCAGATGGGCAAGCTGCGCGTCGGAGAGGGCACCGGGCGTACCGCCTTCCGATGTCCGGGCAGCTTCGGGCCGCGCGTGCACGGCGGCACGCACCCCGGCGAGCAGGGCCTGCTGCGTCACCTGGTCGACGAGGTCGCGCGGGCCGGCGGCGTTGCCGCACAGGAACACGCCCTCGCGATCGCTGTCGCCCAAGGCGTCCAGCACCTCGGTCTCGGGGATCAGGCCACAGGCGAGCAGCAGCGTGTTGCAGCGGACGTAGCGCCGCCGGGCGAGGTCGAGGCTGCCGTCCTCTCTCATGGGGGCGATGGAGACACCGCTGAGCCGGCCGGATCCGTGGATGCGGGCGATGCCCCAGCCGGGAAGCACGGGCACGCCAAAGTCCTGGGCGCAGCGGATCTGGTTGCGTAACAACCCCGTGAGGGCTTGTCCGAGCACGAGGCGCACCTGCGCCCCCTCCAGCGTGAGCCTGCGCGCCATGATGAGGCCGATGTCGCCGGCCCCAAGGATGACTGCCTTGTCTCCGGGCAGCTGGTTCTCGACGTTGACCATGCGCTGGGCAGACCCCGCCGTCAGGACGCCGGCAGGACGCGTCCCGGGGATGAGCAGCTGGCCGCGCGTGCGCTCGCGACACCCCGTCGCCACCACCACGCTGCGCGCGACAAGACGCACGTGGCCGCCGAGCGCCTGGCCCACCGCCTCCACGCACAGCCTTCCGTCGCCAAGGCGGCTGACGCCGACGCAGAGGGAGCGCAGGGCGATGCGGGCGCCCGCGTCGCGCGCCCGGGCCTCCCAGAGGGCGGCGTATTCCGGGCCGGTGAGAGAGCGCCGACAGAGGTGCAGGCCAAAGCCGTCGTGGACGCACTGGGTGAGAATGCCTCCCGGGGCGTCGTCTCGTTCGAGGACGAGCACGTCGCGTGCCCCCGCCTCCCTTGCGGCAACCGCTGCGGCGAGCCCCGCCGGGCCTGCGCCGATGACGACGACATCGATTGCGTCCATGCTTGCGTCTGTGGCCATGGCGGCCTCCTCCGCCCTCATCGCTTGACCTTTCGAGAGGACAGCGATGCGCCGCCCTCTCCCCAGGGGACCTGTTCGGCAGGGACGCCCAGCTCGTCGGCCATGATGGCCAGGACGCGAGGCAGACAGAAGCCGCCCTGGCAGCGGCCCATTCCGCAGCGCAGCCTGCGGCGCATGCCGGCGATGGTCGAGGGCGGCAGTGGCCCGCGCATGACGGCCCTCACGTCTCCTTCGGTCACGAGCTCGCAACGGCATATGACGTGGTCGAACGACGGGTCTTCTCGCGCGAGGCGGGCCTGCTCCTCCTCGCTACGGGAGAGAAAGGGTACGTAGCGCGTCCTTTGGGGGAGCCAGCCCGTGCGTTCGCGTGCGACGAGGCCTTCCTCGCGCAAGAGGGCGACTGCGCGCTTGGCGAGGGCGGGGGAGGCCGTGAGCCCCGGATTCTTGATGCCCAGCGCGCTCACGAAGCCGGGGGCAGACGTGCGCACGATGAAGTCTTTGATCTCTTTGCTGACGTTGGTGATGTTGGTGCGCACACCGGCAAACCCCGTGATGACGCGCCTCGTATCGAGAGAGGGGATGAGATGGCGAGCTACGGAGAGGACGTGGGCGAAGCCCTCGGGCGAGGCACCTGTATCTGAGAACGAGCGCACGTTGCGTGACGTCGGGCCGGCGAGCAGATTGCCGGAGACGGTGGGAGCGAGCAGCACCCCTCCCTCGTCATGCTCTCCTGCCTGGTAGATGACGTGGCGAATCGCCGTCTTGGGCACCTGCTTGTCGAACACGACGAAGTCTCCGGCGCGAGGGCGAACGACGTAGTCCTGGGGATGAACGAAGGAGTCGAGTAGCTCGGCCTGGTCGCCGGCCGCGTTGACGACGAAGCGTGTCTGCACGGTCGTGCCGTCATCGAGCGAGAGACTCCAGCGAGGGCCTTCGGGATCGTCCGCGGGGAGCCGGCTGATCGAGACGACGTTTGCCCCGAATCTGAAGGAGACGCCGTTTGCCTGGGCGTTTTGGGCAAGCGCGAGCACGAGCTCAAAGGGCGAGACGATGCCGGTTGAGGGGGCGAGCATCGCCGAGATGACTCCGGGCGAGAGGCGTGGCTCAAGAGCGCGGGCCTCGTCGCCCGACACGATGGGGAGCGTGCCGGCCCCGTTGAGTGCGGCGCGGGCTCGCTTTTCCTCGAGCTTGTCGATGCCGGAGCGCTCAAAAGCGACCATCAGGGCGCCGATTCGGCGAAATGGGATGTCAAGCTCGGTCGTCAGCTTATCGAACAGGGCGTTTCCTTCCACGCACGAGGTGCCCTTGAGCGAGCCTCCGCGCGGGTGGAAGCCTGCATGGACGACGCCGCTGTTCGCCTTGCTTGACCCTTCTCCTACGTCGTGCGCACGTTCGAGGACCAAGACGTCCGTGTCGAGGTGAGAAAGCTCCCGGGCTACCGCGCAGCCCAAGACTCCCGCTCCGATGACGACGACGCTGTGGGTTGATACCTGTGCCATGGTTCATCGCTTTCGAAGGTGTGGCGCGGCGCGAGACCGTCTCACCAGACAGCCCGGAAACTGAAAATGGCCTGCCAGTTTTATGTGTAATACGAGAGCGATTATAGTAATAGGCAATCACATTTCAAGAAAAATGGCATGTGTCTTGGTGTAAGAGGTTAGTTTTGGGCGTGGGTGCCCGTCTCGTCCTCCCCGCTCTGTGTGCGCCACATCTGGGCGTAGCGCCCGCCTGCTGCCAGCAGCTCCTCGTGCGTGCCTCGCTCGACGATTTGCCCTTTGTCCAAAACGACAATGAGGTCCGAGTCTCGCACGGTCGACAGCCGGTGTGCGATGACGAACGACGTTCGCCCGCGTGTGAGCTCGAACATGGCAGCGCGGATCGCGCGCTCCGTCAGCGTGTCCACCGAGCTCGTCGCCTCGTCCAGAATGAGAATGGGTGCGTCGGCCACGAATGCCCGCGCAATCGTGAGCAGCTGGCGCTCCCCCTGGGACAACGCCGCACCACCGCCCTCGAGTACCGTGTCGTAGCCCTGGGGAAGCTGGCGGATGAACGCGTCGGCGCTGGTTGCCTCCGCAGCGCGGGTTGCCGCCTCCCGTGCTGCCTGCGGCGAGGTGAACTCCCGCCCGTAGCAGATGTTTTCCGTGACGGTGGCGCTGAACAGCGAGGGGTCTTGCAGCACGGACCCGAACGCTCGACGCAAGTCCGCCATGCGGTAGGCGCGCAGGTCGTGGCCGTCGAGCAGGATGCGGCCCTCGTCGACGTCGTAAAAGCGCGTCAGCAGGTTGATGAGCGTCGTCTTGCCCGAGCCCGTCTGCCCGACGATGGCCACGCGCGTCCCTGCCGACACCTGCAGGCTCACGTCGCGCAGCACGGGGCGCGCCGGGTCGTAGCCGAACGTCACGTGCTCGATGGCGATGTCGCCGCGCGGGCGATCCAGGGGCAGGGCTTCCGGGCTGTCGGGCGGCTCAGGCTGCTCGTCCATGACCTCGAAGACGCGCTCGGCGCCGGCCAGGGCCGACTGCAGCCGGTTGTAGATGCTTGCGATGTCGACGAACGGCCGGGTGAACTGCCGCGAGTACAGCAGGAAGCTCGAGATGAGCCCGACGCCGATGAGCCCTTGCGAGGCGAGGATGCCGCTGACGACGGCGACGTTGAGAAACGACAGGTTGTTGATGACGTTCGTGAACGGCATGAGCAGGCCCGACCACACGAGGGCACGCACGGCCGTGTCGCGGTACTGCTCGTTGGCCTGCTCGAACGCGTCGATCATCGCCTGCTCGCGGCCGAAGGCCTTGACGAGCGCCAGACCGGAGACGCTCTCCTCGACGTGGCCGTTGAGCTGGCCGAGCACGCTCTGCTGGCGCAGGAACAGCGGCCGGGTGTGCCGGGTGATGAGCCGGCTGAAGCCAAGGATGAGCACGACGGCCAGAAGCGTGACGCCGGTGAGCAGCACGTTGAGCGAGAGCATCGCGGCCAGCGCGCCTCCGATGGAAAACACGTACACCATGATCTGGGCGAGCGACTCGGCGAGCGTCGTCGAGATGTTGTCGACGTCGTTGGAGATGCGGCTCATGAGATCGCCGTGTTGACGGCGGTCGAAGAACGCGAGGGGCAGGCGCTCCATGTCGGCGAACAGGCGCAGACGGATGTCGCGCACGATGCGCTGGCCCACGCCAGCCATGACGAAGCCCTGCAGGAAGTTGGAGAGATAGCCGCCCACGTAGACGGCGAGCAGCAGGCCGAGCGTCGTGGCGACGGGTCCGTGCAGGTTGATGGCATCGATGGCGCGCCCCACGAGCAGCGGCGAGAGCACCGGGGCGAGCGCGCAGCCCCCTCCCAACGCGAATATGCCGAGCAGGGCTGTGCGATGGCCGCGCGTGAAGCCCCAGAGGCGCCGGACCGTGGCGCGGGCGTCGCGGGGGCGGACCTTCTTGCCGTAGCGCATCGCCCGGTGGTCGGGGCGGCCACCGGGGCCGGGGACGGGGCTATGCGCCATGGGAGGCACCTCCCTGCGCGGGGGCGACGCTCGTCCCGGCGGGCTCGGGCTCGCCGACCTGCGACTCGTAGATCGCGCGGTATGTCGCGCAGCCCGCCATGAGCTCGTCGTGCGTGCCCAGTCCCTGCACGCGGCCCTTTTCGAGGCAGAGTACGACGTCGGCGCGCCGCACGGTGGATATGCGCTGGCTGATGAGCAGCATCGTGAGGCCGCCTTGCTCGCCTCGGGCACGCAGCCCCTCGAGCACGTGGGCCTCCGTCGAGGCGTCCAGCGCGCTCGTGCAGTCGTCGAGAATAAGTACGCGAGGCCTGCGCAGTAGGGCACGCGCCAGGCAGAGGCGCTGCTTCTGACCGCCGGACAGGTTGACGCCACCTTGACCGAGCTGGGCGTCCAGCCCGTCGGGCAGGGCGCGCACGAACTCGTCGGCACAGGCTGTGCGCAGGGCATCCCACAGCTGGTCGTCGGACGCGCCCTCGTCGCCCCAGCGCAGGTTGTCGGCGATTGTGCCGGTGAACAGAACGGCTCGCTGCGGCACGACGGCGATGACGGCGCGCAGGTCTTCTTCTGCAAGCTGAGTGACGTCGTGACCGTCGAGCAGGACCGTGCCGCTCGTGGCGTCGTAGAAGCGCGGCACGAGGCTCACGAGCGTCGATTTGCCCGAGCCGGTGGGCCCGATGATGCCGACGGTCTGGCCGGCCTGGACGCTGAGGCTCACGTCCGACAGCGCGTCGTGCGTAGCGCCGGCATAGCGAAAGCTCACGGAGCGCAGCTCGATGTCGCCGTGGGGCTCGGTGAGGGGCTCGGGGTCGGCGGGTACGCTTTGGGCCGGCGTCTCGTCCATGATCTCCTGCACGCGGCCTGCGGAGGTCAGCGCCCGCATCGCGCCGTTGAGTACGCCGCCGACCATGCCGAGCGACATGACGATCTGCGTCGTGTAGTTGACGCTGGCCATGAGGCGGCCGATCTGGCCGGGATCCTGTGCCTGCGAGATCCACAGCAACACGACAATGCCCAGGTTGGCAGCGAGGTTGAGCGCGGGCCCGATGACGGCCGGGACGCGCATGGCCGCCGTCGCGGCGAGTGCGAGCGTCGAGGCGGCACTCTCGAAACGTGTCTGCTCGCGGGCCTCCGCGCCGAACGCCTTGACGACGCGCACCGACGAGAGGTATTCGCGGCTGACGTCGTTCAGCCCGTCCATGGCGCGCTGCTGGCGGGCGAAGCGCGGGCGGGAAAGGCGCGTCATGAGTGTGATGAGCGCGACGGCGACGGCCATAAGCACGAGGATGACGGGCGTCTGCTGCGGCGACTGCATGACGAGCAGCACGAAGGCGCCGATGGCCGTCAGCGGCGTCTTTACGGCGAGGCGCATCGTGGAGTTCACGAACTCGACGATGACGGTGATGTCGTTGGTGAGCCGCGTGATGAGGGAGGCGGGCTTGAGGCGATCGATGTTCTCGAACGAGAGTGTCTGCACCTTGCGGTAGGCGTCAGAGCGGATCTCGCGGCCAACGCTTTGCGACACACGGCTCGACAGGTTGTTGCGCATAAAGGCCGCGCCGGCGCCAGCTGCGGCGATGAGCAGCATGATGGCGCCGTATCGCAGGATCTGGCGCACGTCAGCGCTCTGCACGCCGTTGTCGACGATGAACGACATCATCGTGGGCTGCAGTAGGTCGGCCATCGTCTCGACGGAGAGGAAAAGGATGGCTACGAGCATCATGGGCGCATGGCGTCGGGCGTACGAGAAGATGAAACGCATGGGCGCCTGCCTAGCGGTGCGTGGCCGTGAGGTCGCCGCCGTGAACCTCGGCTTTCCAGGCGTCGTGCAGCGTATTCAGGATGCGGGCGAGTGCGGCGCGGTCGTCCTCGCTGGTGAGAGGGCCGAACAGGGCGTCGGCCGTAGCCTGGCGGCGAGCGATGGCCTCCTGTGCGGCGGCGTTGCCGGCAGGTGTGAGCGAGACGTCGACGAGGCGGCGGTCCTGTTCGTTGGGGGAGCGGCCCACGAGGCCAGCTTGCTCCATGGACTCGAGCTGCTGGCAGAGCGTGGCGGGCTGGCGCTGCGTGATCTTTGCCAGCTGGCTCTGCAGGAGTGTTCCGCGCTCGGCGAGCACGATGAGCAGGCGATCCTGCCCATGGTTCTTGCTGGCGAGCCGCTGCAGGTGCGAGCAGCGGCGAAACGCCCGCAGCAGCGCAAGGTTCGACGTATCAGGCATGGCGTCCTCCCCGTGGGCTCGCCCGCCTTCCGAAGGATTGCGAGCGATATTCATTAGCTACCGAATAATATGGTACCGAATAATTGGCGAACCGACGGCCTCGGGCGCACGGTAAGGATGCCTATTCAAACAAGCGTGCTCTCTCGCTGGGCGGGAGGGGCCTTCGCGCGGAGTTCTGCGGGGCGGGGCTGGATTGTGGCCAGAAGATGAGCTCATGTACTGCCCGATGAGGACGCGCCCGCCGTTTCCGCAGGTAGATTTGGCGTCCTCGGCCCGTCGAAGGCCTCAGGTTCCAGAACGCCTATTCACGAGCGCGATTCTTGGCCGTCCGGGTGGGCGTCCCGTGCAAAGAGGCGGCGAAGAGGGGCTTGCGTGACGCCGTTCGGTGGTCGAGCGGGCCTAACGACTGCCGAGGAAGGCCCGTATAGCGACGCGGAGAGGTCGAGCGGGCTCTTCCGACCGCCCGAAGTCTCTCAATGAGCTTGACACCCCCCTGGGGTGGGGGTCTATACTCCGAGTCAGATGGTATGTACGTAGAGGCAAACTTTCTTGGAGGGCCGCGGGCCTGCGCTGCGAGCTGACCACGTGACCCCGGCTTGGAGGTGATACGCGCATGGCGCATCAGAAGTTCGACGTGGGCGGGATGAGCTGCGCCGCGTGCCAGGCGCATGTGGAGAAGGCGGTCACGAAGCTTCCCGGCGTGCAGAGCGTTGCGGTCAACTTGCTCTCGGGCTCCATGTCCGTCGACTACGACGACGCTGCCCTAAGCGCCGATGGCATCTGCGCCGCCGTCGACAAAGCCGGCTACTCGGCAAGCCCCCAGGCGGCTCCGGGTGCCGCGGGGGCTGCGGGCGGCCAGGCGGCTCGCAAGCCGCTCAAGCTCGAGAGCCCCACGAAGAAGCTCGAGGAGACGGCTCGCAAGATGCGAACCCGCCTCATCACGTCAATCGTCTTCCTCGTTCCCCTGTTCTACCTGGGTATGGGCCACATGTTCGGCTGGCCGTTGCCATCGTTCTTCACCGGCGAGGCCCACATCATGAACTGGTGTCTCGCCATGCTGCTGCTCGTGGCGCCCATCCTGCTCGTCAACCGCGCCTACTTCACGAACGGCTTCAAGTCGCTCGTCCACGGTGCGCCCAACATGGACACGCTCATCGCCATCGGCGCCGCCGCCTCGGTCATCTACTCGCTGTATGCGATGTTCGTCGTGAGCACGGAGCTCGGCGAGGGTATGGCCCACATGGCGCACATGTTCGCGATGGACAACCTCTACCTCGAGTCGGCCGGCATGATCCTGGCGCTCGTTACGGTGGGCAAGTACCTTGAGACGTGCAGTAAGGCCAAGACGGGTGACGCCATCGAGCACCTCATCGACCTTGCGCCCAAGACGGCCACGCTCGTCGTGGGCGATGAAGAGCGCGCGGTCTCCGTCGACGACATCAACGTCGGCGATGTCGTGCGCGTGCGTCCCGGCGAGTCCATCCCGGTGGACGGCGTCATTCTCGAGGGCGCGTCGGCCGTCGACGAGTCGGCGCTGACGGGTGAGTCCATCCCCGTTGAGAAGAACGTCGGCGACACGGTGAGCGCCGCGACCATCAACGGTACGGGCGCGTTCACGTTCCGGGCGACGCGCGTGGGCGCCGACACGAACCTCGCGCGCATCATCCAGCTCGTCGAGGACGCCAACGCTACGAAGGCACCCATCGCCCGCATGGCCGACAAGGTCGCCGGCGTGTTCGTGCCCGTTGTGCTGTGCATCGCCGCCATCACGTTCGTCGCGTGGATGATTGCGACCGGTGCCGACGTGGGCCGCTCGCTGACCTCGGCTGTTGCCGTCGTCGTCATCAGCTGTCCGTGTGCGCTCGGTCTGGCAACGCCTGTCGCGATCATGGTGTCCACGGGCAAGGGCGCCGAGATGGGCATCCTGTTCAAGAGCGCCGAGGCCCTCGAGACGCTGCACAAGGTCGGCGCCGTCGTGCTTGACAAGACCGGCACGATCACACGCGGTACGCCGAGCGTCACCGATGTGCTGCCGGTCGAGGGCGTCTCTGAGAAGGCGCTGCTCAAGATGGCCGCCGCGCTGGAGGCTCAGAGCGAGCATCCGCTGGCCGCCGCCATCGTCGCCCACGCCAAGGAGGTCGGCATCGTCGCCCGTCAGGTGAGCGACTTCGAAGCGCTGCCGGGTCGGGGCGTCACGGCGCGCGAGGGCGCCAACGTCATCGCCGCCGGCAACGCGCGCTATCTGGAGGAGCTCGGCGTGCCGGCGCCGACCGACGTGCGTGAGACGTGCGCCAAGGCCGGCAAGACGCCGCTGTTCTTTGTGAAGAACGGCGCGCTCATGGGGACGATCGCCGCGGCTGATACCGTGAAGCCGACGAGCGCCCAGGCCGTGCGCACGCTGGGCGAGCTGGGCGTGCGTGCTGTGATGCTGACCGGCGACAACGAGATGACCGCCCGGGCCATCGCAGCTCAGGTGGGCATCGCGCCCGAGGACGTCATCGCTGACGTGCTGCCGCAGGACAAGGAGCGCCACGTTCGCGAGCTGCAGGACGAGGGGCTGACCGTCGCCATGGTGGGCGACGGCATCAACGACGCGCCTGCCCTGGCACGCGCCGACGTGGGCATCGCCATTGGGGCCGGCGCCGACATCGCAGCCGACTCCGCCGATGTTGTCCTGATGCGCTCCGACCTGCTCGACGTGACGCGGGCCATCGAGCTGTCGCGCGCCACGATTCGCAACATCAAGCAGGACCTGTTCTGGGCGCTGTTCTACAACTCCATCGGCATTCCGCTGGCCGCGGGCGTGTTCTACCCGCTGCTGGGTTGGCAGTTGTCGCCGATGTTCGGCGCGGCGGCTATGAGCCTGAGCTCCATCTGCGTCGTCAGCAACGCGCTGCGCCTGCGGGGGTTCAAGAGCAAGCTCGCTCCGCGCGAGAAATAGGGTACAAGCGGCCTGCGCACCAGGGGCCGTCGTGTCAAGAGGGTGCGTGCCTGCGACGGGCGTGGCGCCCGGCCATTCGATCAACGACGAGAGGGGTCTATCATCATGAAGTACACCATCAAGACGCAGGGTCTCATGTGCGGTCACTGCGAGGCGAACGTCGAGTCGGCGCTGCTGGCCGTTGCCGGCGTGACCGATGCCGAGGCCGATCACGACACGAACACCGTCGAGGTTGAGTGCTCTGACGACGTGACGCCCGAGCAGCTCAGGGCTGCCGTCACCGGTGCGAGCGAGAATTACAAGGTCCTCGACATCACGGCTGCCTAACATGATGGCCGACCACGCCACCGTCCTGCGCTACCTGCGCACGGCGCGTGGCCAGATCGACGGCATCATCAAGATGGTCGAGGACGACCGCTATTGCATCGACGTCTCGACACAGCTCATGGCGACGGAGAAGCTCCTCTCCAAGACGAACGCGACCGTGCTCAAGGCGCACATCGAGCACTGCGTGCGCGCCGCGGCCGACTCCGGCTCCGACGAGGAGAAGGACCGCAAGCTCGCTGAGATTGAGACCGTCATCGAAAAGCTCGCAAAGTAGGGGCGATTTCGCCGCGGCAGCAAGCCCGCGACTAAAAAGCGCCGCCATCCTCATGCCGAGGGTGGCGGCGCTTTGCGTGCGCGAGGTCCTGACCGGATTTTCCGTTATCCGAAAAAGTATGGCGTCCACGGCTCAGCGTCGGGATCGCCGAACGGGCGCCAGACGCCATCCGTGTCCAAACTAATTGCCTCGCCTGTGCTTGCGATGTACCAGCTATCGCTGAAATCTTCGTAATATGCGATATCGACAATACCGATACCCTCGACATTGGCGGTCGAGCGCAGGTACGGGGTCCCTTCGCTGTCCGTCCGGTGCATAACCCATATATCGTAAGAGGGGCCGGCGGGACTGGGATAAAGGGTGATGCGGCCGATGCCCGATTCGCTTTCTGTGATGCCCTCGGGGGTGGCGTATACGTAGCGCATGTGGTCGGGATAGGGAGCGCTCGGGTCGCTTCGGTTCATCGTGAAGGTGAAGTCGATGACGTTCCAATAGGGGTTGAATCTTGGGTTGTTGCGATTCTCTTCGATGCCGCGACGCAGCATTTCCTCTTTAAAGCCTGCCTGGTCGATGGCTGCCTGTGAGGGGTATGTAGTGGTCGTCGCATCTGCGGGTGGGTTGTTGGCGTCTGTTTCTGGGAGTTCTGCGACATTGCCGGGGGACGAGGTGGTTTCTCCCGGTGTTACAGTTACCTGAATATTCGGTGTCGAACAGCCGCATAGGGCTCCCGAGATTATAAGAGATATTAAGAGCGTTGCGAGAATCCCGGAAGTCGACCTTGTTTGTGTAGACATGTTCTTGCCTCTCACGGGTTCCGGAAGCTTGGTACTTTTCCGATGCTATCACGGTGTGAAGTGGGATTGGCTGAACTCTTGGGTGTTTGTCTATCACCTGGGTATAGTAAGGGCGATGGACATACCAGATTGGTGTATTAGCGCGATGGCATAGGATCTTGTTGATGGGAGGCATTGCATGAGAGCTGATTGGAACGGCCCCAGTGCTATGTCCTCTGGCCCTTCTTTGGCTGACAGTCTCGAGTTTGCGATCTTTTGCATCGAAAGCGTTGCAGAACGGCTTGGCGTCCCGGGTGATCGCGTGTATCGGGCGCTGACTGGGCCTGATGACCTTCTTTATACCTATGTCATACCGAGTTACGACGCACTGCACACGCAAGGTAAAGACTACATCGTTGACGATATCCTACGCGTTATGCGTGATAAGGGGGTGGATGCGTGATCGTCTACCACGGTTCATATATGGAGGTTGCTCACCCCGACCTTCTCCATTCGCGGGATCGTGTTGACTTTGGCCGAGGTTTTTACACGACGCCTCTTCCCGACCAGGCTCGTGCGTGGTGCCGGCGTTTCCTGCGTGAGGGGAAACCGGGTATCGTGTCGCGCTATAGCCTTGAAGATCGGGTATTTGCCGAGGTCAGGGCGCTTGTTTTTGACGCATATGATGAAGATTGGCTCGATTTCATTCTCGCATGCCGGGCTGGTTGCGACGAGAGCGATTACGAAATTGTGCGTGGGGGCGTGGCAAACGACAAGGTATTCAACACGGTGGAACTCTATTTTGATGGACTGATCGATAAGGGGGAGGCAATCAGGCGCCTGCGTTTTGAACGGCCGAACGATCAAATTTGCCTCAGGACGCAGCGCGTTATCGACCGGTATCTCCATTTTGAGGGAAGCGAACATCTATGAACGCCAATCCCATTCTGCTTCAAAAGAAGTATGCCCGCGTTGTGGGATTGTTCGCCGAGCTGGCACACCTGTCACCTCGAGAAGCGCTTGGCTTCTTTTATCGCTCTCATACGTATGACCTTATGAGTAACGGCATATCAGACATGCATTGTCGAAGCGACGGTTATCTTGCAGAAGACCTAGTGGCCGAGTTTCGGGAATCTCAAGCGTAAGTCGGCCGCGCGAGCTAAGCCGCGCCTTCGTCTCCGGGTTCGGTGTGCCAGACGAGATCAAGCAGGGCTTGGCGACCGGTGGTGCCCGTCTTCGTGTAGATGTGCGACATGTGCGTCTTGACGGTACTGCCCGACAGGCTGAGCTCGTCCTGCACGACGGCGTAGGAGCGTCCCTGCACGACGAGCTCGAGTACTTCTGTCTCGCGGGGTGAAAGGCCGTACGCCTCGGCGAGGGCGTGGCACCGATCGATGAGGGGCTGGGCTGCCGGAATCTGGGCGTGGGGCTGCCCCGCATCTGCTTGCGTGCTCGTGGGCGCTGCCTCGGGGATGCCGACTCGTCCGCTTGACAGCGTGCCAATGACGTACAGCAGGCCAACGGTGCCAAGATAGAGCGCGAGCATGATGACAAGCGTGATGATCATCGGGGCGTTGGCGAGCACGGCGACCCAGATGATCGATGCGGCCGCGTAAATGCCCCAGCCCAGGCTGACCGCTCGGTACGATGGCATGCCGAGCACGCCAAGTGCCGTTGCCGTGACCGTCCACAGCGTCAGGTGCGCGAAGAGCTCGCAGACCTGAATGACGACGGTGAGCAGCACGATGCCCGTCCCGCTCGGGTTCGACTGGATGGCGACGGCAAACAGGCCTGCCATTGTCAGGAACAGTGCCGGCTGAAAGCGCGTCGCCAGCGGCAGGCGGTCGGTGCGCACAAGAATAAAGTATGCGAACAACAGCACAAGCGCGCCAGGGATGATGACGCCGGCAAGCCAGGGCGACGTGTCCGAGATGGCACCCGACCCGCCCCACAGGCCCAGGTTGCTGACGGATCGGGCGACGGCGAGCACGACGCCGGCAACGACGAGCAGCAGGTACATCGAGATGCGCGTACTCCGTGCCGCTGGGGCGCCCAGCGGCTCGCGCTGTGGGACACCGAATATCGTGCGGTGCGGACGGTGGTCTGCCGCGCCCAGTTTTCCGTCCGGAACTTCTAGCTGCGGATGCGATGTTGAGGCATGCGCCGGCTCGGTGCCTGCGCTGTCTTCGCGGGTGGCGGCCTTGCGCAACAGGGCACACGCTACTTCGAACAGCCCGGCGGCCAGGATGAGCGCAGCCAGGGCGCATCCCAGGTGGATGGCGAACGACGGTACGTCGTTGAACGCCTCCGCCAGCGCGACCTTGAGAACGAGCCCGCCGCTAACGCCCGCGATGACGGCCCGGACGCCCTGTGAGCGCGCAAGCAGCAGGATGTAGCGCGCTGCGATCCAGAAGAACACGACGCCGGTTAGGAACAGGCCAATGAGCGCCGTGGGCACAAGCGGTGCGAGCAAGCCGTTGGCAGGCAGGGCAAAGCAGACGGTGCCGATGATGCCAACGATGGGCAGCACGAAGCGAAGCACGCTGTCGGAGCGCCGCATGACGCCGGGGAGCGCTATACATACCAGGGCGAAGGCAAGGACGCCTGCCAGATAGAACAGCCGTGTGTTCACGGCGAGCCCGGCTTCGGAGACAGACGCCATGAACTCGGGCGTGTGTCCCATGAGGATGCACCACACCGAGTTGAGGCCGTAGCCGACGGCGCAGCAAGCGATGCCAAGTAGGCGCAGCCGCTCCGGGCGCTCTATCGGCATGTGCTCTCCTCTCGGCTCGCTTTTATCATGGGCGCACGCGGGGCGGTCATCGCCTGCGCACAGTTGCGCGTGACTGCCATTATCGGTGCGAAACGGCCTGCCTGTCACTATCGACTTTTTGGCCGACTCCCCCCGACCCGGGCTACTCCCAGATGAATCGGCCGTTTGGTCGATACCGCCTGACCAGGTCTTTTTCTACCGTGACGTACTGTCAGGCCCAAATCCGGCAGAAGGAGGAGACTCATGAACAAGAAGGTGTGCGCGGCCGTTGCCGAGCGTCCCGGCATTCGACGTCGCTTGAGCGCGCTGCTCGCCTGTGGCGCCACGGCGGCCGTTGCGCTGGCTCTGTGCGCCCCGGTGCCCGCTGGCGCTGGCGAGGCGGCGAGCGGCCAGCAGGACGCGGCCAGCTCTGACGCACCAACCAGGACGTACGACTCGCAGGCCGACCAGTCGGTCTTTGACAATCCCGACGAGCTCGCGGCCTACGTCGAGAACCGCACGCAGCGCGATGAGGATGCCAAGGCAATCTACGCTCCCGAGATCACGACGCTCGAGGACGGCACGCAGGTTCAGCCGGTGCCCGACGACGCGCGCCACTACAATGTGGGCATCATCAAGGCGCAGGAGCGCGGCTGCACGTCGTGCCACGCGCTCGAGGACGCCATCGAGTGGTGCCCCATCTCGCACAACGGTCTTAATAGCTACGGTGACGACCCGCTCTCTGTTACGACGTGCATCGCGTGTCACGACGGCCAGCAGGGCCCGCTGTTCAACCGTCCGGGCCTGGAGCTCGGCAACGTCGTGCACAACGCGCACCTCAACAGCGACGCGTTCAGCTCGCTGAACGGCAGCTGCATGTCGTGCCACTACGTTGACCCCACAACGGGCGAGTTCAGCCTGTGGGATGAGGTCAAGTACGACCAGATGCAGGGCTTCACGGAGGTCGCCGACGTCCAGGGTACGTTCTCGTTCGACCAGAATGTCCTGACCGACAACGACGAGGCCTACTACCAGCTGTCCGCCTCGACGAACCCCAATGGCATCGCTCTGCACTCGAGCAGTGACGACTCCATCCTGCAGGATCGCGTCATCACGGTCGGTGGCCTCGTCGACAACCCGCTCGACCTCAAGCTCGTCGACATTCCCGAGGACCAGCTCGAGACGCGCGTCATGAAGTGGAACTGCTCGGCCAACGGCGTCGGCGACGCGTTCATCGCGAACGCCGAGGTCACGGGCATCCCATTCGAGACGATCTGCGAGATGGCGGGCGTGACGGGCGACGCGGTGACGCTCGTGTGCGAGGAGGGCAAGTCCACGTTCAAGGTTGACTGGCTCATCGAGAAGAAGGCTATCCTCGTCTTTCAGATGAACGGCGAGAACCTCCCCAGCGAGCTCGGCTACCCCTGCGCGATGCTCACGGAGGGCACCGGCGCCTCCTCAAGCCGCCGCTACATCACCGAGCTGCAGTTCCTCGACTCCGCTGACGTGACGAAGTGGAAGAACGACGTGCCCGGCACGCTCGTGCCCGGCGAGGACGACACGTACTTCAACAAGCCGGTTGCCGCGTTCCTCAACGTCCAGGACGGTCAGATCTTCACCGATACGAACACCGTGACGTTCGAGGGCTACGCCGACGGCTTTAACGAGCAGGTCACCGAGATCCAGTTCTCGCTCGACCGCGGCAAGACATGGCAGGTCTGCGACACGTCCTCGTCGACGATCGATCGCTGGATCTACTGGTCGTACACGCTCGAGGGCCTAGAGCCCGGCAGCTATGACTTGTGCGTGCGCGTCGTCACCGAGACGGGCCGCGTCATCCCCCAGGACGTCGACACCGTGTTCCACATCCGCTAACCCCGTGCGCGCCGGGGTGTCAGGAAGACTCGGCATCCCGGCGCCATCGCAACGAAGAGGAGTGCGCTATGAAGAAGACATCCAAGGCGCTCGCAGTGGGCGTGGGCTCGGCGCTCGTTGCCGCTGGCGCGGTGCAGGCCGCAGCGCTGGCCTCGCCGGCTCCCGGTGCTGATGGCGTCATCCGGCCGGCCGTGGCGCAGGTTCAGCAGGAGGAGCAGGTTGGTGCGGGCGCCATTGTCCAGCAGGACGAGGTCACAGGTACGTTTGGCTGGACGCAGAGCGAGGTGTCGTCCAACGAGTGGATTGCCAAGCACATCGGCGGTGCGTCGAAGTACCTGTGCGGCTCGCAGGTTGTGAGCGGTGGCGAGGGCGAGCAGGCCGTCGCTGCCGAGGACTGGGTGCTCGAGGTCACGGGTGACGTGGCTAACCCGTTCACGGCCACGATGGGGGAGATAGCCCAGACGAGCGAGGTCCAGCAGGTCATGATGGGCTGCACGTGCGCTGCCAATCCCGCTGACGGCTTGTCGGTTGCCAACGCCCTGGTCGAGGGCATCTCGACGACGGTGCTCCTGCAGATCGCCGGCGTGGATCCCGCAGCCAATACCATCGTGTTCACCTCGGCAGACGGCTACGAGGTCGCGCTGCCGCTGCGCTACGTAACGACGCGGTACTGCCCGCTTGTGTTCAACGTCAACGGCGCCTCGCTCGTGGAGTCCGTGGGCGGTACGAACCAGCTGTGGCTTGGCTCGACGCCGGGCAACTACTTTGCGCGCGATATCGTGTCCATCCGCATCGAGACGCGCGACACGCCTCCGGCCGACCCGACGAGCGACGAAGCCCGTGCGAGCTACGAGAACCTGCCGAACATCGGCGTGAAGTTCGGCGGCGAGGTCGCGTAGGAAAAGCTCCGCCCACTAAAAAGCGCCGCCATCCTCATGCCGAGGGTGGCGGCGCTTTGCGTGTTGTGCCTACTGGCAAGAGCGACTACTTGTCGTCCTCGTCGTCGTCCCAGTCATCGTCATCGTCGCCCCACTCGTCCTCTTCCTCCTGGGGGTGGTTGTAGAACATCTTGTGCGTCTTGCGCTCGGAGAAGAACGCGATGATTGCGAACAGCACCATGCCACCGAAAAAGAGGATGGCAACGCCGGCGGGCGTGCTGAAGAGAAAGTCGATCACGGCCACGATGAGCCTCCCGGTAACGTGCTGCCCTGCGGTGGGCGCCTGACGGATGGACCGGCGGACGAGAACCGCCGGCGCTGATATGCGAACGATAGCATACCCGTATCGCGCGCTGCGTCTGCGCTCGATGAAGACATTTCCCGTTCGGGAGCGGCCCCGGCCTGTTGCTGCTGCCGAGTTTATACTGTCTCGTGCTAGACGCCAGCAGCATCCATAGGAGGAAACGCATCATGCACGACATTCGCCTGCTTCGCGAGCACCCCGAGATCCTCGACGCCGCCATGGCCAAGCGCCACGGCACGTGGGACAAGGAGCGCTTCCTGTCTCTGGATGAACAGCGTCGCGCCGCCATCGCCGAGGTCGAGCAGCTCCAGGCCGAGCGCAACACCGCCTCGAAGGAGATCGGCGCCCTCATGAAGGAGGGCCGGGGCGACGAGGCCGAGGCCGCCAAGGCCCACGTTCGCGAGCTCAATGACCGCATCGCCGAGCTCAACGAGCAGCGCACCGCTTCCGAGACGGCCCTGACCGAGCTCGTGAGCCACATCCCCAACTTCCCGGCCGACTGCGTGCCCGAGGGCAAGGACGACTCCGAGAACGTCGAGGTCAAGCGCTGGGGCACGCCGCGCGACTTCGCTGCCGAGGGCTTTGAGCCGCAGGCGCACTGGGACCTGGGCACGAGTCTGGGCATCCTGGACTTCGATCGCGGCGTCAAGCTGGCCGCGACGCGCTTCACTCTGCTCGCCGGCATGGGCGCCCGCCTCGAGCGTGCGCTCATCAACTACTTCCTCGATGTGCACCGCGCTCACGGCTTCAAGGAGTTCTGGCCGCCGGTCATCTGCAACCGTGACACGCTGTACGGCACGGGCCAGCTGCCCAAGTTCGAGGACGACGCCTTCCACGTGAGCGGCGACATGTTCCTCATCCCGACGGCTGAGGTTCAGCTCACGAACATCCACCGCGACGAGACGCTCGACGGCGACACGCTGCCGCGCCACTACACGGCGTTCACCCCGTGCTTCCGCGAGGAGGCCGGCAGCGCCGGTCGCGACACGCGCGGCATCATCCGCCAGCATGAGTTCGACAAGGTCGAAATGGTCATGTTCGCCAAGCCGGAGGACTCCGACAACCAGCTGCGCTTCATGATCGAGGAGGCCGAGTACATCCTGCAGTCGCTCAAGCTGCCGTACCACATCGTGAACCTGTGCGGCGGTGACCTGGGCTTCTCCGCGCGCCAGACGTTCGATCTCGAGGTGTGGCTGCCGAGCTACAACAACTACAAGGAGATCTCGAGCTGCTCGAACTGCGGCGACTTCCAGGCCCGTCGCGCCAACATCAAGTACACCGACCCGTCGAGCTTCAAGGGGTCGCGCTTCCTGCACACGCTCAACGGCTCCGGCCTGCCTGCAGGCCGTACGATGGCCGCCATCCTGGAGAACTACCAGAACGCCGACGGCTCGGTGACGGTGCCTGAGGTGCTCGTGCCGTACATGGGCTGCGACGTCATCGTGCCCGAGGAGGAGTTCCCGAAGGCGTAGGCGCGGGCCTAATCGCTCGGTACATACGAGACGCACGAAGAGGCGCCGCCCGCAGGCTTTTCAAGGCTTGCGGGCGGCGTTTTGCTGCGCGGGGCCGGGGCGGGGGTCGCGGGGCGGCACTGCGGGGTGGCCCGCCGTTGTGGGGCGGCGCCTGCTACAAAACCGGGCGTTGTGAATTGCGCTGATACAAAAGGACGCGATATGTACGATGCAAGTTGCTTGCTGGGAATATTGACGAGTAATCTACCTGCGATGATACTATCGATTAAAAAGGTATCACCGCGATATGGGCCTCCAAATCGTACATATCGCGGCAAAACGTAGCAGCGTTTTTCACGAGGCCGGGTTTTGTAGCGGAGGGAGGAGGGGGAGCTACGGGCGGGCGCGATGCGTGGCGGCCCCGAGCGCGATGCACCCTCTACCCCCAAGAAAAGACCGCCCAGTTCAGAACGAAAAACGCCACAACAAGGACGGCTGCGATGGCAGCCGCAGCTATGAGCTTGCCTTTCACTGCGTATCCTCCTCCGACCGGTATTCGAACTCGACGGTACACTCGTCCCCGAGAGCTGCCTTGAATATCTCTCGGATGTTTTCTTCCGCGGCGGCGCGGGCCTCTTCGAGCAGGCCGTCGTTTACAGCGCTCTCCCGACTCGTCTCGATGCACTGGCGCTGGAACGCGTCGACATCTTCGACGTGGATGGGATTGAGCGCGTTGTTGTTCTCCTCGAGCACGCCCGAGACGTCCATGTTGGGCTCGTTTGCGATGATGTATGGCTTGTCGAGCGTGATGCGGACGGAGGTTCCGTCGACCTCGAGATTTGCCGTCTTCAGGTTGACGCCGGCTTTGATGTCGCCTGCGTAGCGATACCAGAAGCTGTTCTGCGTGAACGGGATGTTGAAAAGGTCGAAGAACTTGTTGGTGTCGGTCACCTTTTCGACGATCTGGTAGCTCTGCGTTACGCTGATGAGCTCGTTGCACTGGACGATGCGCCCGAATACGGAGGACGCCGTGGGCATCCAGTGGTCGGGCGGGTTGAAGTTGAGCACGAACAGCGTTCCTCCGATGCCGAGCACCAGCCCGAGCGCGCCGCAGATGAGGCAGCGTTGAACGGTGCCAAGGTTGCGGGAGGCTGAGGCAATGCCGGCGAGGGGGTTCTTCATAGCAGGCTCCTCTTGTAAGCGACGAGGGTTGGCGGCTCCGGGTTCGCGGGACTTCTGCAGTACAGAACGAAAGCTGTTCAACAGGTGAACAGCAAGGGCGCGGCTGTCCGAAGTGACCGTGCTGGTCGGACGGCCGCGCCCCGTTCCCTGAGCACGAACGTGCGAGTGTGGAGTACAGGCGGGCCGCGGGCCTCGGTTTGCTCTCGGGGACGGTCGCGGGGCCCTGCCCTGCGGGCTACGGCGTGGCGGCTTGCTCTGCAAACGCTCCGATGGCGTCGCAGAGATAGGCGTGAGCGCCGGGCTCGAGCCAGAGTTCGATGGCAAGGTCGATGCCCGGCTCGTCAAGAACGGCGCTGAGGAGGAGAACGGCTTGGTTGCGCGCATCCGGTCCGGCATCAGGCATTTGCACCTGCTCGACGAGCTCTCGTGCGACTTCCTGTGGCTGCTCGGCCTCAGGGGCGATGTGGCCTTTGCATTCCGCTAGGCGTTTGAGCAGCGTCGTGAGACGTCCGCCACTTGTCCGGCTGATCAGGGTGGCGGGGGCGCCGCTGCGCATCATGCATCGCAGGGCGAGCTGCTCAATGAGCGCAGGGAGGGGGCTGATGTCGAGCTGCAGATGGGAGACCGCGGAGATCGAGGCCCCCGGGGTGGTCGCGCTCAGCAGGGCTTCGGCCCGTGCGAGCTGGCAGTCCACGTTGTCCCGACGCTCTCGCAGCTGGGCGACTTGCCGGCAGAGAATCGCGCGGTAGTTTCCCTGGGCTTGCTCGAAGGCCACGCTGATCTCCGGCAGGCTGAGCCCCTGCGCTTTGTAGATGCTGACGACATAGAGCCGTGCGAGGTCCTCGGGCCCATATGAGCGCCGGCCCCATGTGCTGTCTTGGGGATCGAGGATGCCGACGCCTCCCTTTCCTCGGTAGCATGCGCGCTGGATGTCGCGGCGCGACAGCCCAATGAGCTGTGCTACCTGCGAGACCTTCCAGCACTTGTCGACATGCGCGCCCTCGCGGTCCATGAGCACACCTCCCGGGGAATAGGGAAGCTGTTCAACGGTTGAACAGCAAGTTGCGTGGCTTACTTTGTCGTATGTCGTTATGTGCTGTGCATCTTGCCGCTGTGCTGCCCGCCGGGCTTTTCTCTCCTCTGATGTTGTGGCTGACCTGCGTGTTTCGTGCCGGGGGTCCGGCGTGCGCCTGGGTTCCATGGCGCGTCCCTTCTCACGAACGGGGCGGAGCGGCAGGGAGTCGTCCCCTGTCGTGAGAGGGCTTGCGAATTTCGCGAGGCGGGGGCCTGCGGGGACGCATGGTGGCGGGGCGGGTGCCCGCGTGCGGGGGTGTCGCTGCTACAAAACCGAGCGTTGTGAATTGCGCTGATACAAAAGCATGCGATATGTACGATGCAAGTTACTTGCTGGGAATATACGCAGGCGATTTACCTGCGGTGATATCATAGAGTATGAAGATATCACCGCGATAAGAGAGCCCGAATCGTACATATCGCGGCAAAACGTAGCAGCGTTTTTCACGAGGGCGGATTTTGTAGCGGGAAGCGTCGCATCGGACAGCATGGCGAAAGCGTGCGGGGAACGCGATGTACGCCCGGCGCTCGCCTGGGCAAGCCTGTCCGCGTGCACGCGCAGCATACGTGTTCGGGTCGGGCTCGCGAGCTCGGGCGAGGCCCCGCAGACATGAGCGTATTCGGCGCCCCGGCGCGCTTGCTCGAGCGGGTCTGCAGGTGCAGCTCGCGACTCCGCTCGGCAGGATCTTCCTACGCGAGTTTCTCCCGCTCGGCCGCTGCGGCAGCGTCGTGCTCGTCGGCGAGGCGTTCGATGTCGTCCTGCAAGCGCTGCATGGCCTGGTCGATGGCCGCGATGAGGTGCGCGCTCTCCACGAGGCGCGCGCGGATGTCGTCGACCTCGGGCCCGTGAGCCTGCAGTACGTCCTCGTTCTTGTAGCGCAGCCGGTGCTCGAGGCTCGCCCAGAAGTCCATCGCGATCGTGCGTAGCTGCACCTCGACGGGCACTTCCTGCCGTCGGTCGCTCAGGTACACCGGCACGCTGATGACGAGGTGCAGGCTGCGATAGCCCGACGGCTTGGGGTTGGTGATGTAGTCCTTGCGCTCGATGAGCGTGACGTCGTCCTGTCGCAGCAGGGCCTCGGCCACCTCGTTGACGTCCTCGAGGTAGTTACACACGACGCGTACGCCCGCCACGTCGTAGATGTTCTCGCGGATGCTTGCGATCGTAAGCGGGAAGCCCTTGCGCTGCAGCTTTTCGAGGAGGCTCTGCGGGGACTTGAGGCGCGTCGAGATGACGTGGATGGGGTTGCGGTCGAGCCGAACCTTGGCGTCCTCGTCGAGGGTCTCGAACTTTGTGCGCACGGCTCGGATGGCGGCGCGGTATTCCTGCATGAGGTTAGTGAACTGCCCCATGAGAGAGGCCGCGTCTTCGGTGAGCCCGTTGGGGATGGCAGCACGCAGACGGTCGATGTCCTCGTTGTCGACATGGCCGAGGAGGGTGCGTTCCGGTTCCATGTGAGGCTGCCTTTCTTTGAGTGCTCGCGGGTGGCGACCGTGCGGCCGCGCTCAAGGTATTACTAGGATTACGTATACCCATGTGGGGAGTGCTGCGGTCGGGGAGGCTGCTCGACCTGGGTCTGCTTGTGTGGCACTATGTGTCGAACTTGTGATGAACCTACGGGATTGGGATTCTGGTTGACAGCGCCGGCTTGGGATGCGAATATATCCAAGCTCAAACGCGCCGTTACCTCAGCTGGATAGAGGGTCTGACTACGAATCAGAACGTCATAGGTTCGAATCCTATACGGCGCACCATGAGAAATCAGGGCGGGGAGGCCAAAACCTCCTCGCCCTTTCTCGTTTCCGGAGGTGTCATCGTGGCCGACCAGCCGAATCCCGCATCCAATCGTGCGAGTTCGCCCTCTGCGCACACATCCGCTTGCCCCCTGCATGTCTTCGATCTTCATGGCGACACGATTGACGCTCTGGGTATGGCCGACTGCGAGCCGTATGCCACGCACTTCGCCGAGCTGCTCGAGCAGGGTATCGACCCGAGCGGCACGCTCGAGCACAACGGCGGTCACCTGGCGCTCGACCGCATGGGGGCCGACCGGGGATTTGCCTGGTGCCAGTGCTTCGCCATCTGGATTCCCGATATGTACCATCGCCACGGTGCGCACGATTTCTACTGCAAGGCGCGCGACTGGTTTTTCGACCAGGTGCAGCGCTTCTCTGATCGCGTGACGCTTCTGCGTGACGCTCGCGACATCGATGGCGTGCTCGCTTCGGGCAAGACCGCTGCCCTCCTCACGGTTGAGAACGCCTCCGTGCTCAACCACAGCGTTCGCGCTATCGATGAGCTTGCGGCTGACGGCGTGAAGATGATCACTCTGACGTGGAACGATCGCAATCCCATCGGCAGTGGCAGCCTTACGGACGAGGGCCTCACGACGTTTGGGCGCGAGGCGATCCGCGGACTTGAGGATGCGCGCATCGTCGTGGATGTCTCGCACCTCAACGACGCGGGATTTGCTGACTTTGTCGACATCGCGCGCCGGCCGTTCGCCGCTTCTCACTCCAACGCGCGGGCGGTGTGTGACGTGCCGCGCAACCTCACGGACGACCAATTCCGCGTCATTCGCGATGCGGGCGGCGTCGCGGGGCTCAACTACTGTCGCGGCTTCCTGACGACGCGTAACATGGCTGAGACGGGCACCGATGTAACGTTCGACGAGGTGGCGGCACACATCGAGCATTTCCTCGACCTCGGAGGCGAAGACGTGATTGCTCTGGGTTCCGACTACGATGGCTCGGACGTGCCGGCCTGGCTCGATGGTTGCGAGAAGGTGGGCGGTTTTTACGAGCTGGTTCAGGCGCGCTTTGGCGAGCGGATTGCGCGCAAGATGTTCTTCGAGAACGCGCGCGACTTCTTTGTGCGCAACGAGACGGCGTAGGGGGAGCAAGGGGCTGGCGACTCGCGGTTTCCGGGTGCGGCACGTGCGTCTGCAGGTAGTCGGCGCGACGACCGAGCGGCTGTTTTAGCCCGGAGCAGTCGACTTCTGTTCTGCGTGACTCGGCTAGGTCGGCAAGAAAGCTTTCGAGTGCGGTGTTTTTCGGAGAGTGCTGGCAAGAATCGATCCTAGTGTGGTCCGATGCGGGGAGATTCGGGCAGCCTGGGGAGCGCTACCTGGGTTTTTGCTGGCCGGCTGCGTGCTCTTGCGGCGCGTTAGGCCCGATTGGGCGCACGGTGCACCGCATTAGGCGGGATTCTTGCCAGGGCGATGCGCGTGACGCCGCACACAAGGCGATTCTTGCCAGATCCCCGGCTTTTCTTGCCGGGTGGCAGCACTTGGGGGAGGGCCGAGTTTGGGGCGAACAGGCTCTGCGCAAAAGAAACGGATTTGCATCGTTGCGTCGAGGATGGTTCTTGCGGTATGATTCGACAGCACGCGGAGAGCTGACCGAGAGGCCGAAGGTGCTCGCCTGCTAAGCGAGTAAGGGGACATAAATCCCCTTCTGGGGTTCGAATCCCCAGCTCTCCGCCAGTTGCACATGCTACGGGGTCGAGCTTCTTGCTCGACCCCGTTTGCGTTTAAGGGAAGCCTGAGCTGGGGATTCGAACCCGGGAGGGCGCGAGCATACGGCGAGGGGCGCAGCGCGCCGCCCGTAGCGAGCGGGCGAGGTCGCGGCGCGGCCGAAGCAGGATGTGACTGCCGCAGGCAGGCATGGATCCCCAGCTCTCCGCCAGTTGTGCATGCTACGGGGGCCGGACGTTCGCATCCGGCCCCCGTTTGCGTTTGATGGGGGCGGGTCAGTGACTCGGGCCCGAGGGGCCCCGACGCCTAGAAACGCAGCGACAGGCAGGAGAGCCCGCCGTCAATCTTGCGGTACTCGCTCGTGTCCACCACGAGGGTCGGGTAGCCCAGGTCTTGCACCGCCTTGAGCACGGTGGGGTAGCCCTGCGCCACGATGACGGTGCCATTCACCCAGATGCAGTTGGCGCCGTAGGCCTCCTCGGCGGGGACTACAACCTTGTTATATGAAGCGAAGTCGGGCTTGTCGATGAACTCGCCCGAGACGAGCATGTTGCCGTTCTCGATGTAGTTGACGCCGGTCTTGAGGTGCAGCACCTCCTCGAGCGGCACCTCGGAGCCTTCGAGGCCCCAGCCCCTGAGGATCTCGCAGAACTGACGAATGCCCTCATCATTCGTGCGGGCCGAGCGCCCAACATAGAAGTAGTCGCCCACCATCATGACGTCGCCGCCTTCAAGCGTGCCGGGTGCCTCGATACGCGCGATGTGGTCGTCGTCGAAGAAGCGTCGCAGGACGGGCTCGATCTCGTTCTTCTCTCCGTTGCGGCTTGCGGCTCCGGGGTTGGTGATGATAGTCCCACAACGCGTGATCACTGCAGGGTCCTCCACAAAGCAGCTGTCCGGGTACTCCTCGAGCGCGGGCAGAACCGTCACGTCGACGCCGCACTTCTCAAGGGCATGCTCGTAGTCGTAGTGCTCCTCGAGGGCGCGTTCGTAGATGGGCTGACCGAGTTCCGGTGCGCTGGTGATACCGTTGCACAGCGACTTTCCGGGGCGGCGGATGATGACGTGGCTGAACTGTGTCACAGGGACTCCTTACATTTCGGTTGAGCTGTTCGGGCCCATGGGCAGGGTGATTGTAGGCGTCATGAGGCGCAGATGCTTTCGGTTTGGATAGCGCTTCCGTGAGCTGCAACGATTTCACGTGTGGGGGCCAGCCCGAGCTCGGCGTCGCTCTGCTGCAGGTCGCGGCGCTGGCCTTGCAAAAGAACCGCTCGAAGATGCTTTGCAGGTGGGCGGGGGCCCTGTACTCGCGATCGACGACGCGAATCTCGGGAGGTCCCTGAGGTCTGAACGATGCGGGCCGCGTAGCTGGCATCACCGGGGGCGCGATCTGCGGTTGTGCTAGGTTTTGCAAAACCGACGCCTGGAAATGGGCGCAGATTGCGGTCGTGCGAGGTTTGCGCGGTGGTTTGAGCGCGCGAGCTGGGGCGGCTTGTTGCCTGCAGTCTCTCTACCTGCGGGTTCTCTCGGCAGCGCCGTTCCCTGCGCCGCGACGATCTCCGCAAATCGAGCAGAACCGAAGATCGCGCCCATTTCGGAGACGCCGTTTTGCAAAACCTCGCAGAACCGCACGTTGCGCCCAGCGGGGCACCGTGGCCGGGCCGCGCTACTGGGGACTCGCGCCCGCGCCGCCCTCGACTCGTGCTCTTGGCTCGCGCCCGCGCCGCCCTCGAGTCGCGCGCCCGAGGCACGCAGCCCGCGCTGCACGTCACGAGCCTCTCAGCAGAAGAACGACCCCGGCACAGGGATGTCCATACGGTGGGCGGGGTCTGTCGCCCACGCATCCCACGAGAAGCCGTCGAGCAGCTCGCGCGCCGAGACGGGCTCGTCCGCGTCGCGCAGGCCTCCGAGCTGGGCGAGCCGTCCCAGCAGAACCTCGGGCCGTCCGAAGTGCTCGCGCATGAAGCCAAGGTCGCAGTCGTGGTCGCGCTTGGAGAGCCGCCGCGTGCCGTCGGCCGCCAGCAGCAGCGGGATGTGCGCATAGGCGGGCTGCGCAAAGCCGAGCAGCCGCTGCAGGTAGATCTGGCGAGCCGTCGAGGGCAGCAGGTCGCATCCGCGCACGACCTGCGTGACGCCCATGAGCGCGTCGTCCACGGTCACGGCGAGCTGGTAGGAGAATACGCCGTCGGAGCGCTGCACGAGGAAGTCGCCACATTCTTGCGCCAGCACCTCGCGGCGCGGGCCGTACGTGCCGTCCTCGAAGCAGATGGTGCCCGCGGGGTCGTCTTCGCCGGGCACTACGAGGCGCAGTGCGGGCGGCCGCTGCCGGGTGGCGCGCAAGTGAGCGACCTGCTCGGGAGAGAGCCTCCGGCATGTGCCCGCGTATATGGGCGTGCCGTCGCTGGCGTGAGGCGCTTCGGCGGCGTGCAGGTCAGCTCTCGAGCAGAAGCAGGGGTACGTGAGGCCGGCGGCGGTGAGGCGGGCGGCGTGCTCGGCGTACAGCGCCGTGCGCTCGCTTTGGCGGATAGGTCCCTCGTCCCAGTCGAACCCGAGCCAGCGCAGGTCGTCGATGAGAGCGGCCTCGGCCCCGGCAGGGATCTTGTGGCGGTCGAGGTCCTCGATGCGCAGGACGAGCGTGCCTCCCCGTGAGCGCACGGCGAGCCATGCCATGAGGGCACACCACACGTTGCCGAGATGCATGCGTCCCGACGGTGTGGGCGCGAATCTCCCGCGGATGGGGGCGGTCGCGGGTGCCTGCGGGGCTGGATATGTTTCGGGAGAAGGAGTCGTCGTCATCATGCGGCCCATGATACGCCTGCGTGTGCGCCGTCGGGGCCTCGGCGGGGCGCAGGGCGAACGTGGATTCCACCGCAAGGGGCCCATCCCACATCCGCCCCGCTTCCCCAAGGTCGCCTGAGACCCCGGATACCGTAGCCGGTATGGCACCACATGGGTGCGAACGCCATGCTATTGACAGGTGGAAGCTCACCCCCACACTCGCACACCCTGTGCCATTGACGTGTGCACTATGCCGTTTACCTGCGGTTTAAAAAACTCTTGACCCGCATAGCCTAGCCAACCCACTCTGAGGCCAGCCCAGACGCCAAGGGGGCGCCTGGAATCACCGATCCACGCATGACTTGATCGGGCGCATCGCACGACAAGCCCGAGCAGGACGTGCCGGAAAGGGATCTTACGAGGAGGCTGCTACTTATGTCTGCCACTTCCACGCACTCGCCCACCCGTCGCCAGTTCGTCGCTGGCGCCAGCGCCGCTGTTGCTCTCGGCGCCGCTGCGACCAGCCTCGCCGTCGCTGACGAGGCCCCGTCGTTTGACGAGAACTACGACGTCGTCGTCGTCGGCTACGGCGCTGCTGGCGGTACGGCTGCCGTCTACGCTGCACGTGCCGGCGCCAAGGTCCTGCTCGTCGATCGCGCTCCCGAGGGCGGCGAGGGCGGCAACTCCCGCTTCTGCGGCCAGATCGCCATGTACACGAAGGACGTCGAGTCCCTCAAGCGCTACCTCGCTAACCTCGGTTGGAAGATGGACCAGGACGCCGACATCATCGACGTGTACGCCGAGGGCATCACGACGACGCCCGACATCATGCGCGACCTCGGTGCCACCGAGCCCTGCATCTGGAGCGAGTACGCCGCCGAGCACACGGGCGACGAGCAGACGGCCGGCATGGACATCGCGGCCATTTACAAGTGGGTCTGCCCCGAGTATCCCGAGCTCGAGGACGCGGCCTCTGTTGACGCCGTGACCGTGCACGACAACTGCTTCGACGGCCAGCTCTACGCGACGGTCCAGGGCGCTGTCCAGGGCGAGTCCAACATCACCGTGTGGCTCGAGTCCCCGGCCACGCACCTCATCCAGGATCCCGAGACGAAGGCCATCCAGGGCGCCGTCATCGAGCACGAGGGCTCCGAGGTGCGCGTTGGCGCTGGCGCGGTCGTTCTGGCCTGCGGCGGCTTCGAGTGCAACAAGCAGATGATCCAGGACTACCTGGGCGTGCCCCGCATGGCCCCCATCGGTGGCTTGTACAACGTCGGCGACGGCGTGCGCATGGGCATCGAGGTCGGCGCTGACCTGTGGCACATGCACAACTATGAGAGCCTTGGCATGCTCGGCGGCAACGCCTACGAGGTCGCCGAGGGCGAGCGCTGCCGCCTGTTCATGTCGTCGGGCTTTGAGCCGGCTACGTACGGCGCGCTCATCTGCGTCGCCGAGGACGGCTCGCGCTTCTTCCGCGAGGATTACACCGATCGTCACGGGCACGTGTACAGCCACGGCACCTGGCGCATCCCGAACCAGAGCTATCGTCCTCACATGGTGTTCGACGAGGAGCAGAAGGCCCTGCTCGAGGAGCTCGCGGTTCTGCCGGACAACGTTGACGACATCATCGTCTCCGGTGCCGACGCGGCCGAGCTGGCCGGCAAGATCGACGCCGACCCCGAGATCCTGGCCAAGACGATCGAGCGCTTCAACGGCTATGCCGAGACGGGCGAGGACATCGAGTACGACCGTCCCGCCGAGAGCATGCGTCCGTTCTCTGGCACGCTGTACGCTCTGCCGCTGCAGCCTGCGATGCTCAACACGCAGGGTGGCCCGCGCCGCAACTCCAAGGCTCAGGTCATGGGCACCGATGGCAACCCCATCCCCAACCTGTTCTCCGCTGGCGAGTGCGGTGGCGTGAACGCCTACTACTACCAGGGCACGGGCAACATCGCTGAGTGCCTCGTGTTCGGCAAGATCGCTGGCGAGAACGCGGCCAACGGCGTGGCGTAGGCTCGTCGGCTGCCTGCGGGACTGCGCTTAGCGGCAAAATAGCCCCGTTTGGGTGGCGCCGCTGAGCGGAATGGTCTGTCCGGACGCACATCGTTCGGGTAAAGTGGGAGCAAAGGAGGCCGTCTCCTGTCGGAGGGGACGGCCTCTTCCGTTTGTCCGCAGGCCTGCCGTGCTTTCGCGACGCGCGGCACTTCGAGACGGAGGCTCCATGGCTCCCACGACGGCTCGTGGCAAGTCGTATCCTACGAACGTGCTGCTCAGTGCCCTCGGCATATCGCGAGGTACGCTGCGCTACTACGAACAGCTCGGCATCATCTCGCCGCGTCGCGACCCCGAGTCGAACTACCGTACCTACTCGAACATCGACGTGTTCCGCGTGGCTGAGTGCGTCATGCTCAAGAACGCCGGCTTTCAGGTGCAGCAGGTCAAAGACGTCGTGGACGACGCGGATGGGGACGCTGCGGAACTCATGGAAAGCTGTCTGGAGCGAAGCGCCCACCAGCTCGCGCGGGCCCAGGCCATCCACGAGCAGCTCGAGCGCCTGTCCTCGGCTATCACGAGCGACTACGACGCGCCGCCCCAGCTCGTCATGGCTGAGGAGTGGCTCGTGTATTACGACGGGTGCGAGGGCGGCTACGACCGCTTCGAGGCGAGCGAGGCCCAGGACAGCCTGTTCGAGGGCATGCCCATGTCCATGTTCGCCGCCATCATGGATATCGACGTGACGAATCCCCGCCATGTCGAGACGAGGTGGGGCAGGTCCATCCCCTCGCGTTATCACGACTTGCTGCCCGAGCTGGCCGACTATTCCGGCGAGCCGGCGCGCTTCGGCGGGAGGCCGTGCCTAACCATGCCGTACCGGGCGGACGAGGAGAGCATCCCCGGCTTTGACGAGGACGGCTCGGTGTGTGCGGATCTGGCCGCCTGCCTGCGTAAGTGGGGCTTGCGGCAGGCGGGTCCCGTCGTGGCGCCGCGCGTCATGCCGGTGCGGGGCAAGGTGTATACGCGGCTGTACATGGCGGTTGAGGCGGCGAGCCTACGCGGCTCGCTGACACTGGCTCGGCTGCGTCTGGCGAATGCGGTTGCGCGGCCGCGAGATGCGTCGCGGTAGGGCGCGGTCGTTTCCCCGAACTGCGCGCGAACTCCCTGCGCACCATTTCCCAGGTGTCTGGGGCGTATACTCGTCATCGACAGGTCTCCCGTCTCCGAGGATTGGAGTCTTCCATGACGCAGCGGCGCACGTCCGATTCGATCCCTTCCGATGGTGTGCGTGCGCTCTCGAGGCGCGCGTTTGTCGCGGCGGCGGGCGCGGTGGCTGCCGTTGCGGCTGGCGGGGCCTTCGCCCGTCCCGCGCATGCCGACGGCTGGTTCTCGTTCTTTACGGGTGGCGCGAGCTCTGACACCTCCGCGACGGCCGACATCGCCCCGGCTGACGCGCCTGTTCAGCGGCCGCTCTTCCTCGATGGACTTCCCGAGGAGCTCGAGTCCCAGGTACCGAGCGTGCCCGATATGCCCTGGGCCGACGACCTGGGCAACGTCATCAACATCGGAGACGCGTATCAAGCCGACGCGGCCCTCGCCTCCCTGCGGGAGCGCGGCTTCTACGAGATCCTCGGCTCGGGCGGCTACGAGTTCTTTGAGCTCTACGAGATAAACCGCTACAACCTCATGCCGAACTTTGTCACGGTTGACTCCATGGTGCACACGTACCACCTTTACTTTGCCTACTTGCTCAAGAAAGTCGAGCGCGACCACCTTGCCACAGCGCTGCTCGACCTGAGCATGCGCATGTTCGACGAGAGCCTCACGCAGCTCCAGGTGCTGGCGGGGTCGGAGTGGGAGGCGGCGGCCCGGCTCAACACCGGCTTCTTTGCGGTGGGGACGGCCCTGCTCGATCCGATGACGGGCGCGTTTTCGCAGCTCGACGCCGAGACGCAGGGCATGGCCTCCGAGGAGCTGCGGCTTGTCACGGACGCGGCGGGTATCGCCCCCTCGCCGCTGTTCGAGGGTGCGGAGGAGGATTACACGCAGTACGCGCCGCGCGGCTACTATGCCGAGAGCGAAGCGCTGTCGAGCTACTTCCGCGCGATGATGTGGTATGGCCGGCGTAACTTCACGCAGTCCTCCGAGCTGCTCGGCCGCGCTGCTTTGCTTATGACGATGGCACTGGCGCAGCTGGGGACGACGAACGGGCTGCCTGCTGCTATGGGCATCGTGGGGCCGGATGGCTCTGCGGTGGACTCCGGGGCGGCCGCAGTCTCGCCCGATGCGGCGTGGGCATCCATCTACCAGGTGACGTCGTTCTTTGCGGGCGCGAGCGACGACGCGGGCTTCTACGAGTACATCCCGCTGGTGCGCTCCGCGTTCGGCGCGGATGCCTCGCCGACTTCCCTGCCGGGCAACGACGCTGGTTGGAAGGCGTTCAGCGACCTCGCGGCTCAGCTGCCGGCGCCGCAGATCAACTCCATCCCCATGCTCGACGACGAGGAGGACGTCGACCGCCTCGATGAAAACAAGGGCTTCCGCTTCATGGGGCAGCGCTTCACGCTCGACGCGTCCATCTTCCAGCAGCTCATCTACGACCGCGTGAAGGAACGCGAAGACGGGGCCCAGCGCCTGCTGCCCGACGTGCTCGACGTACCGGCGGCGCTTGGCTCGCAGGCGGCCTACGATGTTCTGGCTGGGCAGGGCGACACGACATATCCCAACTATGACGAGCAACTCACGAAGGTGCGCGAGGGCATTGCGGCGGCGCCGGACTCGCTGTGGAAGGCGAGCCTGTATGCGCAGTGGCTCAACATGCTGCGCCCGCTGCTGGACGTGAAGGGCGCCGGTTGGCCGAACGCCATGCAGGGCGAGGCGTGGGCGCGCCGCAGCCTCAAGACGTTTGGCGGCAGCTTTGCCGAGCTCAAGCACGACACGGTGCTCTATGCCAAGCAGGTGATGGCCGAGGCGGGCGGTGTGGTTATCGATCCTCGCGACGACCGCGGTTACGTGGAGCCCGAGCCGGCGGTGTTTGGTCGGCTGGGGTCGCTCGTGCAGGCGACCTCGGCGGGTCTGTCTCTGTATGGCATGCCCGATCAGGCCGACCTGGACAACCTTTCCATTCTGCAGCAGCTTGCCGAACAGCTGCGCGTCATCGCCAACAAGGAGCTGCGCGCCGAACTGCCGACCGAAGACGAGTTTGAGCTCATCCGCAGCTTTGGCGTGCAGCTCGAGCACTTCTGGCAGGCGGTGCACGAGGAGGACGCCGGTGGCGTGGAGTTCACGACGACGGAGTTCCCGGCGGCCATCGTGACAGACATTGCGACCGATCCCAACGGCGCTGTTCTGGAGATCGGGACAGGCACTATCGCGAACCTGACTGTCATCGTGCCGGTGGACGGGACGCTGCGCCTTGCGTCGGGGCCCGCGTATAGCTTCTACCAGTTTGCGCAGCCTATCGATCAGCGGCTGACGGACTCGACGTGGCGCGAGATGATCGGCGTCCAGGTGAACGACTACACGACGTTCGACTGGGATGCCGCCCAGCAGCGGGCTGCGGACGTCGTGCCGTGGGTGAAGGACTTCGCGTTCAGCGCGCAGGACCTGTGGTAGAGCGCGGCCCTGTGGGCGCCGAGGGTTTCTCGCGGCGAGAGGTTGCGCGCATGTTGACGGCGGGGCTGGGGCTGGGCGTGCTTGCCGGCCCCGCCGCCCTGGCGCACACGGCTTTGGGCGCCGAGCCGGGCGGTGAGCCGCCCGCGTGGGCGACGTTCTCCGATGCCGAGCTGGCGGCCGACCTGGATGGCGACGGGATCGACGAGAGCATCGAGCTGCGAGACCGCCGCCTGGTCGTGCGCGATGGGCGGGCGAGTGGGGCCGGGGCTGCGGGCGACGTGCCGGTTGGGGTTGCGGATGCGCGTGCAGAGGGTGACGCGGACGACGCGAGCGGTGGGCCGGCTGGCGCGATGGCCGAAGGCGGGATCGGCACTGGCATTGGTGTTTCGGACGGCGCGCCGGTTGGGGTTGCGGGCGCGGGCAACGCGAGTGGCGAGACGCCTGACGCGGCCGCTGCTAGCGCGCCGGCCGGGGGCCGGGACGCACATGCCGGCGTCGACGGGGATGCCGGCGCTGCGGGCGACGGCGTGCTGCTTGAGACGCCGGAGGACTGGCAGGTGTCCGACGTCTTTGCTGCGGATTTCGATGGCGATGGGGCGCTCGAGGTCGTCTTCCTGCTGTGGCGCCACGGCAATTTCGGCAGCTCTCGGCCGTTCTGGCTGAGCGCCAAAGGGGATGGGGGCGCTACCTCGGAGGAGCCGCTTACCCAGCACCTCTTCATGTATCGCTGGCGAGCTGATCGCATGGCGCCCGTCGGTTCTGCGGATCGCGATGCCGGGGGCCGGAGCGCTGGCCGGCTCTATCCGGTGTGGATGTCATCGCGGCTCGGCGTGGAGGCTGCCCGGATAGAGATGGAACCCGCGCCGCCTTCCTCGGTTCGCCGGCCTCGGCTGCGCATCATGTCGGCGGACAGGGGCGTGACGCTGTGGGAGTGGCTGTCGTGGGGGTTTGCGCTGGTCGAGGACGAGGGCCCGACTGGCGCGGGCGGTGGCGACGGCTCGCTTTCCCTGCTCGTTGTGGGCGACGTGATTGCGCATCCGAACATCTACGAAGGCGCCTATGACGCTGCGATCCGCAGTTTTGACTTCGCGCCGCTGTTCGATCACGTGCGCGGGCGAATCGGGGCGAGCGATCTGGCGGCGGTCTGCCAGGAGACGGTCCTCGTGGAAAACCCGGCCCGTCGCAGCGGCTACCCGCTGTTTGCGACGCCGCAATCGCTGGGCGATGCGCTGGTGGATGCGGGTTTCGGCATCGTGCTCGGTGCGACGAACCACGTCAACGACCAAGGCCCGGCGGGTATCGACGAGACGACGGCGTTCTGGGCGCGTGAGCACCCCGAAGTCACGCTGCTGGGCTTGCACGCGGAGCCCGATGCTGCGGGCGGGCCGGCGTACGTCGAGCGCAATGGGATCCGCCTCGCTCTGTTCGATTACACGTACGGGCTGAACGGTCGTGATCTCGGCGAGGAGGATGCCCATCGCGTGGACGTGCTGGACGAGTCCGGAGAGACGCACTTGCTCGCGGATGTCGCGGTGGCCCGTGAGCAGGCGGATCTTGTCATCTGCTTCCTGCATATTGGCGAGGAGTACGACCCCGAACCGACGAAATACCAGCGCGATCTCATCGAACGCCTCATCGACGCGGGGGCGGGCGCCGTCGTCTGCTCGCACACTCACGTGCTCGGGCCATACGGTCGCATGCGCACGGAGGCGGGTGGCGAGGGCATCGTCTTCTACGGTCTGGGCAACTTCGTCTCGGGCCAGGCCGACGACATCCGCACGATTCTCGGGGGTGCGGCTGCCCTGCGCATCGAGCGGACGGTTGCTGCGGGCGAGGGCGTTGGTGGTGCCGACGCTTCGGAGGACGCTCCTATCTCTGTGGCGCGCGTAGCTTCCTTCGAGCTCGAGCCCCTCGTCTGCCACACGAGTGCCACCGACGGCAGCGTGGCCGCCTACTTCCTCGACGACTACTCCGACGAGCTCGCTGCCGACCATGTGCTCGGCAACCTCACCGGCGTCCCGCTGACGATGGCTAACCTGCGCGCCCACGTCCCCGAGGAGCTGTCGTAGCGCGGGCGTCGCGACGGCGCGGCGCTACGTCGGGGTGCGGGTCCGGGTTCCGGCGCCGCTTTGGTGGCGCCCCGTGCGGCCGTTCGCATCTTTCGCAAAGTTTTGCAAAGCGACACGTGTTGTCTAATAGTTGGGGTATCGCTGCTACCGGCGTTATGGATTGCACG
This sequence comes from Coriobacteriia bacterium, assembly GCA_018368455.1. Taxonomy (NCBI): domain Bacteria; kingdom Bacillati; phylum Actinomycetota; class Coriobacteriia; species Coriobacteriia bacterium. The sequence continues at coordinate 198,097 of JAGZEG010000002.1, read as the reverse complement.
CGCCGCAGGGGGCGTAGCCGGCGGCGATGAGGTCATCGCGCGACTCATGGACGTCAGCGCGGTTGTTGGCGCCGATGGTCTCGACCGCGTCACACGAGGGGCCGTGAAACTTGCGGGAGTTCGTGTTGAGCACGTAGTCGCGGGGCTCGGCCGTTGCGGTGCTCCGCGCTTCTGTGTTCTTGGCCTCCGGCTCCTCCGCAGCTCCGACACCTAGTAGCGCGACCTCGCTTTCGTCGAGTTCCCAGTTGTCACCCGTCGCGTAGTCGATGCCGACACCAGGCTGCACGTTGTAAACGTAGACGTTGAGACTGACGCCTGCCCCGCCGTCTTCCATGGAGCGAGCCTCCATCTGCACGCCGCGCGCCACGAGCTCGTCGCCCGCGAAGACCGGCGTCACGCGATAGAGCACGTGGTTACGCGTCTGGCGGATGTAGTCGCCGACCATTTCCTCGAACGGGCGCATGCCGTCGGCGTTGAGGTGGCGCGTCCCCGTGATGAGGTTGCGCTCGTTGGCATTCTCGCCGGCTAGCTGGAACGCGATGAGGTGGCTGCGGTTGTAAAGGCTCTCACCGTCCACGAAGTCGTAGCGGCTCGAGTGCCAGCCGGTGGGGCGTACCTCGCTGATGCTCTCGCGCTCTTCGGTGGGCATGAGCTCGACGCCGAGGCAGGCGTAGGCGCTGCCGCATCGGCCGAGCTTGTCGAGTGGGGCGTACGTCTCGAATGCGTCGGTTGTGGCGTCTGCTGCCGTGAACGAGGGCTCGTTGTCGTTGAGCACGGTGTAGACCGATCCTGCGTAACTCGGAATACGCGCAAGGAACTCTTCTGCCGAAACGGACGCAGCCGAGGGGACGTCGCCGGAGGCTTCCTTAGTCGAGACGGCTGTGGGATTTGTGCCGGCACTGCCGGGGACGCTGCACCCAGCAGCTCCGAGCGATCCGAGTGCCAGCGCGATCACCAGTGCGGCGCAGGCGAGCGCTTGCCAGAGAGGGTGCTCGCGCGTGCGGGTCATGTGGCTGTTGCGAGAGGCCATGCTTGTCATCCTTGCGAGTGGGGCGGATCCGCCTGCGGGCCGGGCTTGGCGCGCTCCGGGCGGGATGCTTGCTGGGTGTAGCGCTATGGTACCGCAGGCATGGGGCCCTGCGACGTGGGCACGCGTTGCTGCGGGCGATGCGGCTGCCTCGACCCGTTGCGTGACGAGGAAGTTCCGCGGCGGGTCGAGGTGACTGCGAGCCTGCGGCCCGCGGGGCTCTGGGCGGCCTGGTTGCCACGTCCGGCGTCGTCCTGTCGGGCGCGGTGGGCTTTGCCGCCCTGGTCAGGGGCATCCCGGGCTGTCCGGCTGCCTACTCCCACCGCCCCCTCGCGCCCGTGGCCCAGGGAAACCGTGCCGCATGCATCTCGAGTGCATGCGGCACGCCTTTTATGCGCGCAGGCCCCGAGCGCCCGCGGGGCCGCCGCCGGAGTGCGCCTTCGTGGCCAGGAACCGCGCTCGTGCATGCCGGCGCTGGTGCCGTGCGCCCGCCGCCGGGATATCCCGGCGCCCTGGCCTGGGGGTCTCCCGGCTCCTGCTCCGCGCATCCCGCCGACGCCCATACACGACGGCGATTCCTGTCCGCGAGTCGCCCGGTAGCGCGCGGATCGGCGTCCCCGAGTGTCCTCCGACACCAAAAGCCTCGCATTTCGGACCGCCGTGCTCTCGTCCGGGGTGCGGGGCTGCCCAGGGGCCGTCACCTCCCCGAATGCCTCCCACATGCGTGATCCGCGCTGACAAAACCGCCGGATCGTTTTCCCACGAGGCGCCTGTTTGCAGTAAGGTGGTGCCGGAAACGCGTGATAGCGGGCTGTCGCCACGGCGGCGCCAGCGGGAAGGCGGGGACGGCGGATGTATTCGTTTACAAGCAGGGTTCGCTATAGCGAGGTCGACGAGACGGGTACGCTGTCCATAGCGGCTATGCTTAACTACCTGCAGGATTGCTCGCTGTTCCAGTCGGAGGGCTTCGGCGTCGGCGCGACGCACGCCCAACAGGTTGGCCGTCGATGGCTGCTTGCGAACTGGGGTGTCGAGATCGCGGAGCTGCCTCACTTTACCGACGAGATCGTCGTCAGCACGTGGGCCACGGGCTTCGAGAGCCTTTTTGCCCACCGCAACTTTATGATCACCCGACCCGACGGCACGGAGCTCGTCAGGGCGGATACTCGTTGGTTCATGTACGACGACGCGCTGGCGCGGCCCATTCGCCCGCCAGCGGAGGAGATCGAGCCTTACCGCGGCGATCTCGAGAATGACGCTCCGCTCGACATGCCGCCCTTGCAGCGGCGCATCTCCGTCGACGGTCCGGGCGAGGTGCTGACCCCGCTCGTCGTGAGTGCGGCCCACATCGACACGAACCACCACGTCAACAACGCACAGTACGTTGCCATGGCGCTCGGCGTGCTGCCGGAGGGCATCAGTTCTCGCGTGCATCGACTCGACGTCCAGTACTGCACGGCCGCCCGGCTTGGCGACGTTGTCATCCCGGTCGTGCACGAGATCGAGGGCGGTTCCATCGTGCAGCTCTGCGCGTCGGCTGAGGCCGCGGACGCCTGCCCAACTCCCGGTGCCCCGTATGCGGTCGTGCGCGTTACGTTATAGAAGGCTGCACGGTGAACGCTCGGAAGCGGCAGCGCGACGTACTCGTGCAGTATGCGGAGGCCGCGTCGGGAACGGAGTAGGAAGCGGCGTGTTCGGGAGCGCACCCTTGAAATCCCAGCTCGGGGCCCCATACCACCTATCGTGGTAGCGCCGCTCACGTGCGAGGAGGATGACGCGGGCCCTCTTTGCGGGCCATAGTGGGATGCGACATCGAATGCGGGATACGGGTTGGCGGTTCTGCGCCCGGGCTCTCTTTCGGTAGTCCGGGCGCATGCATTCTGGCCTTGCGGTCAGGGACGCTTCGGCCCCGCATCCACGCATCGTCATCGCTATCGAAAGGGGAACCTACCATGGCCGAACTCACGCGCAGGAACTTCGTCGCAGGCGCTGCCGCAGCCGGCGCCGCCCTCGTCGCGGGCGCCTCCGCGACTGCCCTCGCAGGCGAGGCGGCTGCAGCGCCCGAGCCCGAGAGCTGGGATGAGGAGTGCGAGGTCCTCATTCTGGGTGCCGGCGGCACGGGCCTCTCCGCCGCTTGCGCTGCCGCGAAGGCCGGTGCCGACGTCCTCGTCGTCGAGGCGACCGACATCACCGGTGGCACGACGGCCATGTCGGGCGGCGTCATTCAGGCGGCCGGCACCTCCTGGCAGAAGGAGTTCACCGACTTCCAGGACGACACGCCCGAGAAGCACGCCCAGTGCTACGTCGAGCAGGCTGAGGGCATCGGCCACGAGGACCTCATCACCACGATGTGCGGCCGCGCTCCCGAGCTCATCGAGTGGCTGTCCACGATCGGCATCAACTGGGTCAAGGTCTACGGCAACTGCCATGTCCCCTATGTGACCGAGGGCCTGCACGCCGACCGCATCCACGTCTACGAGGGCGGCGGTGCTGGCGGCCAGGGCGGCGTGCTCACCGACGCCGAGACGGCCGAGGCCGAGAAGCTCGGCGCGAAGTTCTCGTTTGGGACGAAGGCCAAGCGCCTCGTGTACTCCGGTGACAAGGGCGTCATGGGCGCCATCGTCGAGCGCGACGGCGCCGAGGTCTCCATCAAGGCGTCCAAGGGCGTCATCATGGCACTGGGCGGCATCGACCGCGCCGAGGACCTGTGCAAGAGCTTCAACCAGCAACAGTACTGGGACCTCACGACGCAGGCCTGCTTCATTTCCGAGCACGCTAACGGCGACGGCATCCGCATGGGCCTTGCGGTGAATGCCCAGCTTGCCAGCGTCGGCGGCACGATCGACTACGACATGGCCACCGGCAACGCCACGGCCAACGACTTGCCGCTCATCCCGTGCATCTTCGTGAATTGCAAGGGCCGCCGCTTCGTGTGCGAGGACGCCACCTACGCCTACACGTACCGCGCCATCTGGCAGCAGGAGACGCAGCTCGGCGGCCATACGTACATGATCTTTGACCAGAATGCCATCGAGCAGGGGCTAACGCCGTGGGCTGCCGACCCGCAGGCTGCCGTCGACGACGGCACGATCTTCGGCGCCGACACCATCGAGGAGCTGGCCGAGCAAATCGGCGTGCCTGCGACGAACCTGCAGAACACGATCGATCTGTGGAACGCCAACATCGAGGCGAGCGGCGAGGACCTGGAGTACAACCGCGACACGCAGCTCATCAAGCTCGACAAGCCGCCGTTCTACGCCAACCTCAACGTTTCGGCGAACCTCGGCTCGCTGGGTGGCCTGCTCATCAACACGAAGGCTGAGGTCATCGACAACAACGGCGAGGTCATCCCCGGCCTGTACGCCGGCGGCATGAACTCGGGCGGCTGGTACGGCCTGTACTACCCGGGTTCGGGCACGTCGCTGACCGGCGGTCTCGTCTGGGGCCACATCGCCGGCGAGTCGGCTGCTGCGGCCGAGGCGCGCTAGGGGCCTCTCGACATGGGCGCGCATACTGCGCCTTGGTGTCCTAGGCTCTACCGCGTGCGGATCTCTGACGGGCTTACCCGGCCCCGATCGCGCCAGATCTGACGGGCCTGCCCGAGTCTGGGCTCGCTAACAAAATGTTCCACAACGCGTGCTCCAGGGGCGATAATGCCCTTGGGGCACGCGACGTTTTGGGGCGAGGTGGGCATGGGCGAGGCTAGGACGAAGAGGCGGGGTCCCGCTGGAATCGAAGGGGATGCGAGTTCTGGCGCCTCTGATCTGGTGGCGGATCCGATGACTTCGCCGCACGCCTCCCCCGACGGCTCATGGCGCGACGTTGTGCGCGCCGAGCTTACGGGCGGCTGGCCGCGCTGGGTGAGCTTTGCCTGCATCTGGCTGTGGTCGTGCCTCGTGGGCAAGACGGGGCTGTCGATCTCCGTGCTCGCCCAGCTCGACGGCATCTTGGCTATCCCGACGGGTATCACGCTGCTCGCAAACGTTGCGGCGCTCACGATGATCGTCTTTCTCAGCGGCGCCCTCTCAACGATCGTCGGCTCGCGCGGTGCCATGGCGCTGGCGGGCATCTTGCTGACGTCCGGCTCGGTGGGCATCGCGATCTCGACATTCACGGGCGGCGTTGTGGCGTTCGTCGCGGGCTCGTGCCTCGGCGGTGCGGCCATCGGCTTCCTCAAGATAGCGTGGGGCGAGATGTTCTCGCGTATGAGCCTGCGCACCGGCCTCGTGGACATGGGGCTCTCGCTCGTGAGCTCGACGGGGCTGTTTCTCGGGCTGCTCGTCTTGCCTGCGCAGGTCCAGGGGGCCGTCCAGATCGCGGCTCTGCTGGCGTGCTCCCTGCCGTGCTCGTGGCTGGCTTGGCTGGGAACACGTCGGCTCGGCGACGCCCCGACGCCCCCGCCCCCTCCTGGCGCGGCCCACGCCGTCACGTTCAGCTGGACCCTGCTCATCTTGCCGGCGCTCGTGGGGCTCACGTTCGGCCTCATGTCGGGCGTGCTTGACCTGAGTCAGCCGGGGGATGTCCTGCGCGCACGCGTTGGCATGGCGGGCTCCGAGTTGCTGGCGGGCCTCGTGATGCTGCTGGCGAGCGCTCGGCTGAGTCCGCGATTCGGGGCTTCGCAGATCTATGCGGTTGGTCTTGTCGCCACGGTGGCGGGCGTTGCGCTGGCGTCGGTGCAGATCGTGCCGACGTGGCTGGCCGCGACCGTCAACGAGCTCGGCTTCGCGGTGTTCTACTTCTTCATGGTTGTGTACTGGGGTGACCTTGCGCGGCGTGTCAATCGCCCCGTCGTGCGCACGTATGCCCTCGGCTACCTCGTGTTTCAGGCGTCTCAGGTGCCGGGCATGCTCGTGGGCACCCGGCTTCTGGTCGCGCAGGGGGAGGGCGCTTCTTCTGGCCAGACGGCATCGGCCCTGCTGTTCATGGCCATCGTCCTGGCGTTCTTTGTGGCTGTCCTGCTCGTGTTCAACGACCCACGCAGCGCCCTGCGCCAATGGCTTGCGGTGGGTGAGCCGGCAGAGACGACCGACGAGATCCCCGAAGCCTGCGCAGGCCTGGCAAGTCGCCACTCGTTGACGCCGCGCGAGCGGGAGGTGCTGAGCCTGCTGGCACGCGGTCGGACGGCGGCCTACATCGGGCGTTCGCTGGGCATCGCGCCCGACACGGCCAAGACGCACATCCGCAGTATCTACCGCAAGATGGACATCCACACGCAGCAGGAGCTCATCGACCTCATCGAGGGGCGAGGGGCTGGGGATGCTCTCGCCGCGGGCGGGGACGGGGGCTCAGCGCGGGCGTAGGCCCCTATCGCGACGGATGGGTATCCTTGGCTATCATCCCAGCTCAGGATGTCTACCACGACGAGTGGTATAGCCATCGGGGCTCCTTCGCTCCCATACTCTCTTCGTACGAACGTACGCGTGACGCGCGCTGATGCGAGCCAGCTGCAAGCGGCTGTGTCTGCCGTCGGGCTTCGCGCGTGACGAGCGCCGTCCCCGTTTCGAGAAGAAGGGAATCCCCATGACCCAGAACACGAACGTCCCATCCGCCTCGCTCTCTCGCCGCTCCTTCGTGCGCGGGGCTGCCGGCGTCGCGGGCGCTGCGGCTGGCCTTGCTGCGATGGCGGGCATTGCCGTGGCCGCTCCCGCCGCTGATGACGGCACGTGGGACCAGAGCGCCGACGTCGTCATCGTGGGCGCGGGAGGTGCTGGTCTCGTCGCCGGCCTCGTCGCGGCGCGCGAGGGTGCGAGCGTTATCCTCATCGACAGCGCGGCCAATGTGGGCGGCAACACGAACAACTCGTCGGGCGTTATCCAGGCGGCCGGTACGGACCTGCAGAAGAGCTCGGCCGGCGTTTCTGGCGACACGACCTCGAAGCACGCCGACTTCTACCTTGCCGCGGGCGAGGGCCAGCTTGACGAGGGGCTCGTGCGGTCCATCTGCGACGACGGCCCTGCTTGCATCGCGTTTATGGAGGACCTCGGCGTCGTGTACGACACGGTGTACGGCAACGGCGTCATTCCCAACGTCGACGCCGACCTGCAGCAGCCCCGTATCCACCTCGCGAGCGGCGCCAACGAGGACGGCCTGACCTACGGTGCCTGGCATGTGGCCGCGCTCAAGAAAGCGTGTGACGAGGCTGGCTGCACGTTTGTCATGGAGACGGAGGTCGCTGATCTCGTCGTCGACGGCGAGGGCGTCGTGACGGGCGTTGTCGACGTCAACGGCGTGCGCTACCAGGCCGCGAAGGGCGTCATCCTTGCTACGTGCAGCTTCGATCGCGGCGAGGACATGGCCAGGGCGTTCTCCCTGCACATGGTCGCCGCACTGGCCGACAGCCACGCCGTCACCGTCGGCACGAACACGGGCGCCGGTATCCGCATGGGCATGAGCGTTGGTGCTGACCTCACCGGCATGGGCGGTTTCATCGGTCTGGGCAACAATGTCGGCGGCACGCCCACGCTACCTGGCATGCCCGAGGTCCCCGGCATTCTCGTCAACAAGTACGGGCGTCGCTTCGTGAGCGAGTCCGACCACTACGCCTGGGTGCTGCGTGCCGGCTTCGCGCAGGAGGACCACATCATGTGGAGCGTGTTTGACAGCAAGGCCGCCGCGCTGGGTGGCGCTGTCGTCGGTGGTGTGAGCCCGATGAGCGACGACCTCTCGGACGAGATCGAGAGCGGCACCGTGCTGACGGCTGACACGATCGAGGAGCTGGCCGAGCAGATGGGTGTTATCCCCGGCAACCTCAAGGCTGCGATCGATACGTGGAACGCCGACATGGCGGCCGACGGCAAGGACTCGCAGTTCCCGACGCGCTGCTGCGGCATGGAGCCCATCGACGAGGCGCCGTTCTACGCGACGCGCAACTACGACTACAACCTGGGCGCCGTGGGCGGCCTGCGCGTCGACCCGGCTACGTGCGCCGTGCTCGACACGGCTGGCGAGCCGATTGCGCACCTCTTCGCCGCGGGCCAGGTCGTCGGCGGCTTCATGGGCAGCTACTACCCCGGGACGGGCACCGGCGTGCTTGCGACCGTCTCGATGGGCCGCACGGCCGGCAAGGCGGTGCTTGCGTAAGGAGGGACGCCTCCGCGCGCGCTGTGGCGAGCGCTGCGTGATGTGTGGAGCGGCCGGATGTCGCATCTCGGGCATCCGGCCGCTTGTGTTGCGGTAGATTAGGCGCCGGGCGCACCCGCAGCGCGGGTTGGCCTGCTTGGATGGGACAAACGGGAGAGGGGCGACCCCATGGTCGACGGCGTCATTTTCGATATGGACGGGCTCATGTTCGACAGCGAGCGCGTGTGGGGCACGCTGTGGGAGCCGGCGCTGGCGACGTTCGGGCTGACCGTGCCCGACGGCATGCCCGACGCAGCCCGCGGTACGACCGGCGACGCCGCCCTCGCCGTCATCCGCCGCTTCTGCGGGGCCGACGTGGATGCCGAGGCCGTGTTCGCTGAGTTTTACCGCCAGGCCGAGCTCGCTTTCGCGCGAGGTGTGCCGCCCAAGCCGGGCCTGTTCGGGCTGCTTGACTACCTGGCGGCCCAGGGCATCCCGATGGCGGTGGCGTCGTCGAGTCCCGAAGCGCTTATCCGCAACAACCTCGATCGCGCGGGCATCGCCGATTGCTTTGCGGCCATCGTTCCCGGTAAGCAGGTTGCCCGCTCCAAGCCAGCGCCCGACATCTTCCTCGAGGCTGCTCGTCGCCTGGGCACGGTCCCCGCGCGCACGCTTGTGCTCGAGGACAGCTTCCCTGGGGTGCGCGCCGGTGCTGCGGGCGGCTTCGTCACGGTGATGGTGCCTGATACGATGGCGCCGACCGACGAGATCCGTACCCTTGCAACCCGCGTTTGCGCAAGCCTCTCTGAGGTGCGCGACCTGCTCGCGGCGGGGGAGCTGTAGGCGCTGCCGGGTCTTGGATTCGAGGCTGGTGCGGTTGGCCCCTGAACCCGGGGCCTACTCCTCGCCCTCTCCGCTGTCCGCGCGCCCGACGGTCGTGAGCCAGTCGCTGTCGGGGCGGCAGATGAGTCGCGCGTTCATGTACGCCTGGCGCATCGTGAGGATCGTCTGTCCCTGGTAGACGCCCGACGGCATGAGCTGCACGACGAGTGCGACGTCGGCTACCCCATCCTCGAGGAGGCACAGCGGCAGCAGCAGGCTCATCGTGTTGGCGCGCGGGTAGTACGACGGGATGGCCGTCTTGTAGTTCCAGCGGATGCGCCGCTTGGCAACGTCCACTGCGTCTTCCAGGCGCCAGCGCAGGCGGCGGAACAGCCGCGGGTTGGCCTGTATGGAGCGCCCCACCTGCCCGAGCAGGGCCGCATAGCGCTCGGGTGCCACGTCCGGGGCCTCAGCCTCGCTGAGCAGGGCGACCATCTCGGGATCCTCTCCCAGCTCGTCGCGCAGGTAGGCGATGGGAAGTCGCGCGATGTTGTCGATGAGGATGTGGTCGTAGTCCACGATGAGCTCGCGGTTCAGGTCGTAGAGCAGGTCGTCTTTGCTCGCGAAGTACGATGCGGGCTCGGGGCGCGGGTTGAACGTGCTGACGAGGCGCTTGCCCAGTGTGCGCACGCCGCAGGTGCACAGCCCAGCGAACTTCCAGGGCGCCAGCTCGTCGGATTCACCTGCGCCCGAGGGCTCGAAGCATGCGTAGATGTCGTCGTAGCGGCGGTCGAACAGGCCGGTGTTGAATGCTGCGAACGTGCCCTCCTCGTTGACGAGAACTTTGTCCTCGAGCTTAAGCCGGTAAAACGTCGTGCAGATGAAGCTCTTGAGGATGGCGAAGGGCCTCTGCCCGGAGGGACGCTCGTCGGGTGCATCGAAGTCCCAGCTCTCGGGAAGCGCCATGGCGGCGAGCTGGGAGAGGAAGCTGTTCCAAGAGCCCAGCCAGGCGAAGCGCTCGAGCTCTTTCGACGGAGAGGACGCCTGCGGGCGGCTGGGGCGCGGCTTTGCCGTCTCGGGGGCGCTCGTGGTGGGTGCGGCCCAGCCCGGCTGCTCGTGGATCGTCACGAGGCGCTGCGGTACGCCGTTGGCGATGATGTCGGTAAATGAGAGAAAGCTCGTGAGCTCGGCAAGGAAGGCTTTCATCTTCTTGAAGCCGAACGACTCCCTGTCGACGCCGGCCTCGTTGAGTGCGTGCGACACCGTTGCCATGGGGATGTCCTGCTCAAAGGGGAACTGGGAGGCGAGGATGCGGTAGACGTTCTGCTGCTCTTCGAGCGGGATGGCGGGTGTCTCGGTTTCGGGGGCTGATGGGATACACGCTTTGACGGGCTCGGGAGGACGTTCGGGGGAGGGAGGCACTGCGCTGGCGGGCTGGGTGACCATGGGGATGTCCTTTCGCGGGACGCGTGCGGCTGCGCGCCCTGGTTCTGGAGGTGTGGCCCCATGGTAGCGCGTCTCTTCGCGCCGGACGATGCGCGCTTGATGCGCGAGGGGTGCGCCAACGCGTCATTTGGCACCTCGGTGGCGGGTACACAGTGCGGGATGGGCACGTTTCTCGGCGCCCGGGTGCGGCCGCGTGCCATAAAAAGCCGTTAAGTGCACGGCTCTTGAGGCGTCCGTGTTCGTTTTGGCCTCAAGTGCACGTTTCTTGGACGCTAGGGCCTCGTTTTTGCCGGTAATACTAGCTAGCCACGAGTATTTCACCTGCGGTTTTCCTGGGCAGGGGTCTCCCGGCGCGCCAAAATCCCGGCCCTTGCCCGGAAGAAACATTCACTTGACGCCGTTTTTTGCAGGCGACCGCGAAGAAACATTCACTTAGCGGGATTTTTGTGTACCGATGGCGCCCGCTCGTGTCATCGCACCCGATGCTTCCACTCGAGGGACTGACCCGGGGCTTTGATATCGAGCGTCTCGAAACGTACGCCCCTGGCGACGCCGAGCGCGCCCTGTGGGACTGGAGCGTCTCGTGCAGCCAGGGCCTGCTGTGCAATAGCCTGAAAATGTAAGCGCCCCGCCTTTCGACGGGGCGCTGGATTTTCGACTTGCTCTTACGCGCCGACCTTGCTCCTACGCACCGGCCAACTCGGCCCGGTAGCGGGCGTAGACCGTGAGTGCCGTTGTGCGTGCGCACTCGCGCTCTTCGGCCCGGGCGACGCCACGCTTCGTGCGGATGTCCAAAACCTCCTGCGCATAGCTCTCGTATGCGGCGTTCCTCTTCTGACGGATATCCTCGAGCTGCGCGGCTTCCTCCTCGCGTCCCTGCTGGAGGTAGGCGCGATTCGCTTCGCGCGCAGCAAGCTTGAGCTCGTGGGCGTAGGCGCGGGCGTCAAGGGATTCACTGCGCAGCTCGGCCTCGCTCAGGCCCCACGTCAGATAAACCTCGTTGACGGCCTGCTCGTACGACTCGTTCTCGGCGTTGCGCAGGGCGCGGATGCGCGCCTCGGCCTCGGACATCTCACGCTTCGTCGATTCGCGGAACGCTCGCACCGCGTCGCGGGAGCGCCTGCGCTCGATGTCGGCCTCGTGGCGCGCTGCCAGCCATTCCGAGCGCAGGTCCGCCCGGGCGACCGCCCGATTGACGCTGCTCACGTGGCACTGCTCGAACGCCTTGTTCGCGGCCGCGAGGTCTCCCTCGCGTGCTTCCTTCTCGAGCTGTGCTGCCTGGGCGCGCAGCTCTGCCTCGTGGGCGCGCAGTGCAGTGAGGTCGCCGGTGCCCGCCTGGCGCGCCTCGCGGATCTCCACCTGCATGACGGCATGCTCCGTCGTCGCCTTGCGTGCGGCCTCCCAGCGCTTGTCGGACGCCTCGTTGCGCTCGCGCCGCGCGGCGTCCTCGCCGGCGATGCGCTGCGGGCGCTCAACTTTCTCTTGGGCGCGCAGCTCGCACAGCGCCGCTTGCATCGTGCGCTTGGCTATGCGCGTGCGCTCTTTAGCGTCGAGCCAGGGCGCTCGCAACTCGGCCTCGGCCAGACCATGGGCTACGCGCAGGGCGTGGAGCTCCTCGTCGAGCTGCTCGATGCGTGCGTTGTGGTCGTGGCGCAGTTCCTCGAGGTAGGCGCGGCGCAGCGGGGCATCGTGCTTGCGTGCCTCCTTCACGGCGGCTCGCGCCTCGCGACGCTTCACGGCGGCGATGTCGTTGGCATCGACCCATGCGGCTCGCTGGGCACTCAGCTCGAGCTCGCGGGTGACGTCGATCTCGCGCGCCTGCTCGTTGAGCCGCTCAACCGTGGCGTTGCGCTCGAGGCGCAGGCGCTCGATGAGCTCGCGGTCCTCGTCGTCTTGCGCGCGATAGACGTCTCGCCGGCTCGCTTCGAGGTCGCGCACGGCGGCCCGCTCGAGGGCGCGTGCGAGCTTGGGCCCGCACGCTGCCATGCTCAGGTCTGCGCTGGACGCCGGCCCGGCATCGGTCTTGAGCGTCGCACGGGGCTGGGGCGCCCCGGTGGCGTTGAGGCTGGTGGCTGCGGGTGGCTCGTTCAGCTGCATGGTTGTACCCCCGTTTGCTTGGCGACGGAGTTTGCTGGTCGCGTGGCCCTGCGCCGGCCGTCTCTCGCGTGTGAGTACGTCCGGCGCGACTCTTTCCATATGTACCCCACGTGCGTTCCGTATGCAAACGATACGCGCTTCTGGTTGCCACTTCGCGCGGATGGTCTTGCATTTCGGTGGATTGCTGGGCACGGGCGGGCAGCCTGTCGGGTAAAAGACATCTCACCACGTGTGGATATGCAGGCGAATGGTATACGGGGGATGGTTTTCGTTCCGAAGCTGCGTACAATTGAGAAGTATTTTGCAAGCAAGTAGGTAGGTGCTGACAAGCTCGGGGCACTTTATGCTCCGGAGGGCGGCGCTGCCTGCTCTGTACCAGGGGAGAGGGGATATCGTATGTCTGAAACCACTACGTCTCGTCGCGGCTTCGTGAAGGCCACGGTCGGGGGTGCTGCCGCTCTGGCTGCCCTGAGCAGCCTGCGCGTCGCCAACGCCGCCGAGTCCTCGGCCGCTGCCGACGCTGCGACCGCCACGAAGATCAACGACATTTTCTCGGGCCGTGCCAACGCTCGCCAGATCGCCGACGACCTGTGGTGGGTCGGCGGCTCTGACAAGCGCATCGCGCTGTTCGAGAACGCCTACCCGCTGGAGCAGGGCGTCGCCTACAACTCCTACCTGCTGCTCGACGAGCAGGTTGCCCTCATCGACACCGTCGACCGCTCCATCACCGGCCAGTTCTTCGAGAACCTGCAGGCTGTGCTCGACGGCCGCACCGTCGACTACCTCATCGTCAACCACATGGAGCCCGATCACAGCTTCGCGATCTCGCAGGTGCTCTCGCGCTTCCCGCAGGCCAAGGTCGTGTGCACCGCTGCCGCCGCGACGCTCATCCAGCAGTTCTTCGGCCTGGACGTCTCCGACCGCCTCATCACGGCTGCCGAGGGCGACACGCTGAGCACGGGCAAGCACACGCTGGCCTTCGTCGAGGCACCCATGGTGCACTGGCCCGAGGTCATGATGACGTTCGACGCCTCGAACGGCGTGCTGTTCTCGGCCGACGCCTTCGGCACGTTCAACGCGCTCGACGGCAACATCTTCGCCGACCAGGTCAACTTCACCGAGGACGACAACTGGCTGGCCGAGGCGCGCCGCTACTACTGCAACATCGTGGGCAAGTACGGCCAGAACGTGCAGGACGTGCTGACGAAGGCCGCCACGCTCGACATCTCGATGCTGTGCGCGACGCACGGCCCCATCTGGCGTCAGGACCTCGGCTGGATCCTCGACAAGTACAGCAAGTGGAGCAGCTACACGCCGGAGGATCAGGCCGTCGCCATCTTCTACGGCTCCATCTACGGCGGCACGGAGAACGCAGCCAACATCCTGGCCAGCAAGCTCTCCGACGCCGGTGTGGCCAACGTCAAGCTGTACGACGTCTCCAAGACGCACGATAGCTGGCTCATCGCCGAGGCGTTCCGCTGCAGCCACCTCGTGTTCGCGAGCGCCACGTACAACATGGGCATCTTCACGAATATGAAGAACTTCCTGAACGATCTCGTGGCGCACAACATGCAGAACCGTCACGTGTCGTTCATCGAGAACGGCTCGTGGTCGCCGGCGTCTGGCCAGCTTATGAAGGACATCGTGGCCCAAATGCCCGACATGACCGAGGTGGGCACGATGGTGACGCTGCGCTCCACGACGAGCGCCGACAACGTCGCCGAGCTCGAGGCCATGGCGCAGGCGATCGCGGCCTCGCTGGCTGGCGACGACTCGGGCGCGAAGGCCGCTTCGGGCGAGGGTGACGCCGCGAGCTCTGAGGCCGAGGAGATCAAGGCCGAGCTGCGCCAGTGGAAGTGCAAGGTGTGCGGCTACGTCTACGAGGGTACCGAGATGCCTGCTGACTTCAAGTGCCCGGTGTGCGGCGTTGGCCCCGACCAGTTCGAGGAGATCACGGCGTAAGACCGCGGGCACATTTCGCTCGTCGGTTCCGCGCAAGGCCCCGCTTGCCCTTGAATTGGGCGCGCGGGGCCTTCTTGTTTGCTGCCGTGGCGCCGGGTAGGAGCGAGGATTGACGGCCCAGCGCTAAGAAAGTGCGTTTAGGTGACGCCTCTTTGGGGTGCCTGCTAAGAAATAACGGTTGGGCGACCGTCGCATGGGCTTTGGTCGAGGATTACCTGTGGGTTTGTGCCGAAGAGGCCCGTCGGAGAGGCGTGGAGGGGGATTTCGGGGGGTTCGGGATCGCCAGATCGGCATTTTCTAGCAGGGCTGCTTTCGCGGCGTCTCCCGAACGGCATTTCTTAGCATGGGGTGTGCACTCGACGATGGAGTGGCTGGCACCGCGCGGAAAATTGCTGCCTTCGGATGCCGATTTCGAGTGGGCCCCGCACGCTCTTGCTTGCGAACGTGCGGGGCCCTTGTGCGCCATTGCCGGAGATGCCAGCCCGTGCCGATCCCTACGCCACGGATGCTGCCAGGATGCCGGCGTTTGGGCTGTTGGGGTGCTCGTCCTCGGAGCCCGGCGCCGCCGGCACGTTCGCCTCGTCCTCTGTCGAGACGACGATCTCGACGACGTCGCGAACGAAGTAGTTGCCCGGCGTCTTGGCCATCCACAGTTGGTTGGCACCACCGACGGACTGCTCGAGGTTCTCGCCGTTGATCTCGCAGCTCACAACTGCGTGACGTCCGAGCACGTACCCGATGGGCATCGCGACGCGCGTCCCGTCGGCGCCCACGAACGTCACGGTGTTGGCGGTCGCCTCGGCGCCGGCGCGCGCCAGCAGGTACTCCACTGGGATGCCCTTGACGCCCGCCGTGACGATGGCGCGCCCGTTAGCCGGGTTGCCGCCGCACGAGCATGTCATGAGCTGGTTGACGGACTCTTCGCCCACGAGCTCCTCGACCGGCGCCGAGAATGCGTTCTCGACGTCGCCCGACACGGCGATCTCCCAGGCGAGGGGGTTGGCGTACGACGACGCCTCGCGCGCGCCGCACAGCACGGCGCTGCTGCCCTGGACCTTGCGGATGTCCTCGTTGGGCGTGACCGTGGTCTGGTCGTACGCGAACGTTCCCTCGGCAGACGCCTCGACAAGCTTGCTCGGCGCCTGCACCTCGCTGACGCGCTCCTTGGCGTCGGGAATTCCGGCGCTGCTCGTATCGGGTGCTTCGGACGCCACGGCCAGGGAGGAGGTGGCCATCGAGGCCGCCATGCCAAGGCTGGCGAGCGTCGCCACAGTGCGGCGCGTCCTCTGGTTCGTTGCCTTCATCGCGTGTGCCTCCCCCTACTCAACCGTGAACATGAAGTTGGTGTCGTACTGGCACGTACGCTCGGTGCCGTCGTCCGCCAGGCTCGTCGTGCGGATGGTGAGCAGGTACGCGCCCTCGGCAGGCGGCGTGAAGTCCATGCGCCAGTACGTCCACAGGTCGGCGTTGTTGTCGGGCGTGTCCATCGACAGCCAGCTCGCGCCGTGGTCAAACGAGAACTCGACGCGCTCGATCGGCTCGTTCCACGCGTCGGCAAAGCCCTCGAGGTGCACGGTCGTAGCCTCGTCGCCGCTCAGCACGACGCCGCTTGGGTAGTTCAGCACGCCGGCGTTGGGCTTGCTGTAGGCGATGCCCGTGCGGTTGTCGGTGAACTCACCGAGGTAGAGCTGCGAGTTCAGCTGGTCCTCCGGCACGGTCATGAACGTCAGGTTCGAGAGGCGCTTCACGAAGTTGCCGCCCGACGTCTTGTTGACCCAGAGCTGGCAGGGATAGCCCTGCGAGTTGGGCAGGGGCTCGCCGTCCATCTTCGTGACGATGATGGCGTCGTTCTCGATGAGCCAGTCCAGGCTCATCTGCGCGTAGTTGTAGCCGTCGGTGCTGATGGGGCTCAGGATGTTGGCGCCCTCGTTGGGCTGGGCGTACTCGATGATGGCGGACACAGGGATGCCCTCGACCTCGCACTGCATGATCGTGGCCTGGCCCACGCCGTTGATTGTGCAGTCGTTCTTCATGACCTGCTTGACGGTGCCGAACTTCTCGACCATCTCGGGCAGTGTCATCTCGACGGGGTTGGCGCAGTCGCCATCGATGGAGATGACCCAGTTCTCGTAGATGGACTCGTCGACGACAGAGTCATCGGTCAGCCACGTGCTCGGCTCGTCGATGATCGTCTTGTAGTAGCGGTTCTCGGCGGGCGTCAGCGTCGTCTGGTCGTACGTGATCTCGGCGACGGCCTCCTCGGCGGCTACGTCGGTGAAGCCCTTGAGCACGTCGTACTTAACCTCGTCCCACAGCTCAAACGAGTCGGTGGCCGGGTTGAGGTAGTGGCACGACTGGCAGCTGCCGGCATCGGCGCCGGTGAAGGCTGCGCTGGACAGGTGGATGGTGTGCAGCGAGTCCGCCAGGCTGCGGCCGGAGTACGAGTCGGAGTGGCAGGCCACGCAGTTCTCGTACGTCTGCTCGGTGTTATAGCCGAAGATGATGAGGCGGTGGTACGTCGGCAGGCTCATGAGTGCGTTCTCGAGCGTGTGGCACGACGTGCAGCCGCGGTTATCGGCGTCCAGGTACGTATTGTTGTAGCTGACGGGGTCGGCTGGCGTGCGCTGGACGGTGAAGCCGTTGCGGTCGGTGAAGCGCTCGGGCGCCTCCGCCTCGGCGTTCGCCGCGTTCTTGGCGCTGTTCTCGTAGAAGTCGGGCAGGGCCGAGATGCCGTCGATGAAGCGGCCCTTCGTCGGGAATCCGCTCACCTCGGCAAGCTGGTCCGGGTTGTCGGCGCCCTCACTGGCGAGCGCCTGCGTGCCGGCGATCGGCAGCGCCAGTGCGGCGAGCAGAATCGTCGCTGCCAGCGCGCCTCGGATGGAGCTGTGGACGCTTGCACTCCCCGGTGCCGCGCCCCTGGTCTCGTGTCGCATGGTTGCGCTCTCCTCCCCTTGTGCTTGCGGATCGCATCCCCCGGCAACCATTTTGTTCCGGGCCGCGCCGAACCTCCTCTCCCTTGGATGCGCCTGCCTCCCCTCGGGGCAGCCGCGTGCTCTGTAGGTACCTGACTATCATATGTCAACTCTACACAACAAGTTCACAAAATGCTGCGAGCGCCTGAAACGCGGTGGACGGTGGAATTGGTTCCGCGAGGGTCTATGGGGGCGAAAGGGGCATGCGTCGGCCCTGGCCGACGGGGCTGCGGCAAGAAATCCTCCTAGTGCGGTATTTTCCGGAGTTGTCTGGCAAGAATCTGCGCTAGTGCGGTGCACTGGCAGCGGCCGGGCCTCTCGAACCTGCGGAAACCTTGCCGGAGTCCACGGAAGATTCCGCTTGCTGGAGCACGACCTGGAGTTTTGCCGCGGATTGCTAGGGGTCGCACCGCACTAGCGCAGATTCTTGCCAAGGACTCGGCGGAAATACCGCACTCGAGCCGATTCTTGCCGCCCTGGCTTCTCTTGAGGCGTACGCCGGCAACGCTGCAGGGGGTCGCAGAGTTGGCGGACGCCTGCGGCCCCTCCAAGGGCGCGTGACGGCGTGGCCGGAGAGGGACGGGCGCTTGGCGAGGCGTCCTAACCCTCTCCGTCGGCGCTTTCGGCGCATCACCCCAGAGGTTGTATATGCATCTGACCGGCGGATTCGCCCTTTGGGTTTGATGGCGTGCCGCGGGGTGCGACGCATCATCGTTATCGTTCGCTGCCGGCGGCGGGCGCATCCAGCGCCTACACGCCGCACCCAACTACGAAGGGGAGTCACGCAATGAGCAACACGAACGCTACGTCGAACACCGTTTCGCGCCGCAGCTTTGTGGCCGGCGCCGCTGCCACGGTCGCGCTGTCCGCCGCCGCCACGCAGGCCCTGGCCGCCGAGGCGTCTTCGGACGCCAAGGACGCCGAGTCCGCCCCCGCCGCCGCGCCGGCGAATCGCTGGCAGTCTGAGGCGGCTGCCGCCTGGCAGACGGCCCCCGCGCCCGTCGCCGATGCCGACATCGCTGACGGCGGCACGTTCGACGTCGTCATCGTGGGCGGTGGCCAGGCCGGTACGTGGGCCGCGAAGCACGCCGCAAAGAACGGCCTGACGGTCGCGGTGGTGGAGAGCCAGGAAGAGGCTGCCCACATGTATATCGGCGGCGAGGTTGGCACGATCAACAACCCCTGGGCCCTTGCCCACGGCGCTGTCGAGATCGACCCGCAGGACTTCATGCGCGAGGTCTATCGCCGCAACCAGGGCCGCTCCAACCAGCGCATCATCAAGAGTTACGTCGACCACTCCGGCCAGTTCCTGCAGGACGCCATCGACGAGATGGGCGAGGCCTGGATGGACGAGCACGGGATGCACGTGACGTCCTGCCCGCCTGACGAGCGCATCGTCATGGATCCCTCGGGCTACAAGTACTACCTCGGCACCGTCATCTTCCGCGACCCCGACATGGCCCTGTCCGAGTGGCGCTGGAACGAGCTCATGACGAAGCAGAAGACGGACTCCCAGGAGCTGGGCGCGCAGTGGCTGTTCAGCTCGCACGCCGAGTACCTGGAGAAGGACGCCGACGGCCGCGTGGTCTCCGTCGTCGTGCTCAACCGCGCCGACGGCACCTATAGCCGTCTGACCGGCACGAAGGGCATCATCCTGACGGGCGGCGACTTCGCGGGCAACGTCGACATGATGCGCGACATCAACGACGAGTACCGTCACCTGGCCGAGAGCCTCGGTGACATCGAGCTCGCTGCCGCTGTGCCTATGTTCCTCGAGCGCGACGGTTCGGCCATCGCCATGGGTGTCTGGGCTGGCGGCCACATCGAGGTCGGCCCGCACGCCGGTATGAACACGGGTCAGGCCGGCCCGGAGGCGCCCTGGGGCCCCGGCTATGTCATGCTGAACCAGAACGGCAAGCGCTTCTGCGACGAGTGCGCCGGTGGTGCCGAGGGCTCGGCCTACATGGTGCCTCGCCAGCCCAAGGGCTCGGTCGTTGCCATCGCCGACGCCAACTGGCAGGATCTCGTCTACTCGATGCCGCCGTGCCACGAGGCCGTCGACTATCGTCGCGAGAAGGGCTGGCCTGCCACGGTCGAGAGCATGGAGGCCGTGAAGCCGGGCGACGAGCCCACGACGGCCATCGCCTACTCCAGCCAGCCTGACGTGTACTGCGCCGAGACGCTTGAGGATCTCGTGCGCATTGTGGGCTGCTGGAGCGAGGACGAGCAGGCTGCCGCGCTCGCTGAGCTCAAGCACTATCAGGAGATGGCTGCCGCAGGCCAGGACGACGACTTCGCCAAGGATCCGCGCATCCTCGCCGTCACGAAGCTCGACACGGCGCCGTTCTACGCGGTCGTCGGCAGCACGACGGCCATGAACCCCGGCCTGTGCCAGACGACGGGCCTCGACATCGACGACCAGTATCACGTGCTCGACAGCGACCTCAAGCCGATCCCCGGCTTGTTTGCTGCCGGTAACAACGCGGGCAACCGCTTCGTCGTGCAGTACTCCACGCCGCTGTCCGGCATGAGCCTGGGCTTCTGCCTGACGGAGGGCCGTCTGCTGGCCGAGGGCCTTGCCGACGGGAGCATCGCGTAGGAGGCCCCTCGCGGCTGGCGTGATACGCGCACGGTAACGGAAAATACCTCGCGATGAGGCGCGGGCGTTGGGGCGAGAGCCTTGGCGCCCGCGCTTTTGTGGCGCGCTCTCTTTGGGGGCGACGGCGAGGTTTTTCGAGGCTCGCAGCCCCTTCGGCTCATGCTGGAGCGATGCGGGCTTTGCGGTTGGGCTCTCCGCTGCCGTTTCGCTCGCGCTCCGGGTCTGTGCTCCCTCCTGCGGAAGGCCCGGGTGCCCATAGCTTTCCCTGACTTGCCCGAGGTTGCCCGCTGCGATACAGTCGGGGCCTGTTGGGCGAGGTCCTGCCGCAGGGACGGGGATGCCGTTCCTGCGGGCGGTCGCGAAGGGGGAGCGCGGGCGATGAGTGGTGCTGGCGGGGACAGGCCTGCGAGGACGGGAGAGACGGCGCCCGGTTCGACAGGGCCGCGCAATTCGGTCGCTGACGTCGCTCGAGGCAGATTTCCCCTGCCACGCCCCTTTACGCGCTTCCTTGGCTTTTCCTGCCTGGTCTGCTGGTTTGTCGCCATTCTCGCCGGGCCGTTTGCGCGCGGCGGTGTCGTGATGAGCGGGCTTGCCGCGCTTGTGCCTGTTTGCCTTGGCGCCTCCCTGGCGGCTTTTGCTGTCCTGCTCGTGACGCTGCGCATCGTGCCGCTCTCGCGTCGCTGGGGTGCGAACCTTGCGCTGGGCGTGCTGGCATCGGCGGGCTCGTGCGGGCTGATGCTGTCCGTGGGCGTGATCGATCCCTGGGTGATATGGGCCGGAGAGCTGCTTGCGGGCGCCGGCGTTATGTGGTTGGCGCTGGCGTGGCAGGAGTTCTTCGCGGCGCAGGGGGTGCGCGAGGCCCTGCTCGGCATGGCGGTGCTCTGCGCGCTCGGCGTCGCGCTGTTTGGCGTGCTCTGCCTGCTGCCTGAAGGTATTGCCGCCCCCATCGCCCTGCTCATGCCCGCCGTCGGTGCCCTGACGTTGCGCCCGCCGCGCGGTACCCGGTTCTACGTGTCATATGCGGGTGACATCTCGACGCCGCAGCTGCTCGCGAACATCCTGAACGACTACTCGCCGCGCATGTTCGTGCTGTGCGCGCTCGTGACGATGGCCGCCGTGTGCGGCTGCGCGCCCTTGCTGCCCGAGGTGCTCTGGGGTGGAACGGGACCCCTCACCGAATGGGGCGCCGTGGGACTGCCGGGTGCTGCCATGGCGCTGGGGTGCGCGTTTGTGGCTTTTGAGCGTCCCCGGCGCATCATGCGCCTGTTCTACGCGACGCTGCCCCTCGTGGCGCTCGGCGTCGTGCTCGCGTTCTGCGCCGTGGGTGTCGCCTCGAGGATCGTGGAAGGCCCTCTGGTGTGGGCGGCCGTTGCCGGCAGTTCGGGATCCATGGGGCTTGCCAGCCTGGCGCTTGCCGTGGCGGCGCTCGGCCTATCCGGCGTGTTCTGCCTGGTGTGGGTGCTCATGGTGGACTGCTCTCACCGCAAGCGTCTGCCCGCTCTCGGCCTGGTGGCGTCGCTGTCGGCGGCGTGCTTCGCGGGCGTCGTACTCGGGCTCGTCGTCTCGGCGGGCATCGGTTATGATCCCGCTCTTGGCGCGGTTGTCGCGCTGGCGGCTCTCGTCGTGGCGTGCCTGCTGTTCGCGAGCTTCAATGGGCGGGTTGCCATCTCGGAGGAGTCGTTTGCCGCGCCGCAGCGCACGAGCCAGGAGCAGGCCGTGCTTGCGTTGGCGGAGCGCTGCCGGCTGACGCCGCGCGAGACGGAGATCCTCCAGGTGTGGCTGGCGGGCCACAACGCTGCCTACATCGAGGGCGCCCTGCATATCTCGCGCAACACCGTGAAGACCCACCTCAACCATATCTATCAGAAGACGGGCACCTCGGGTCGGGAGGATCTGCTCGCCGCGCTGGACGAGGCAGCGGGACGCTAGCGGGTTCGTGCGCCCTCCTCCGCCGCGTCGAGTGCGGGCTGACCCGGGAGACCTCTGCTATCGCGGGTGCCTCATCTGGCGGCACGTGCCTCTCCGTAGCGCCGACTGCGGGCTGACCTGCCTGCCTTTCGCTGCGCGCGTTGTGGCTGGGAGGGGCTCCCCGGCGGGGGCTTGCGGCCGGCTGCGCTGACTTTGCTCGAACGGGGTGCGGGCCGCCGCGCGAGGGGCCCGGGGAGCGCAGCTGCAGCCCGCGGGCGTGTTCGTGGCCAAGATGGCCTGTCGTGTATGGGTGTCCCGCCGGGAGCGATGCTTCGGAAGTCCGGACGCAGGTACAGGGGAGCGCGCTGCCTGGGGTTTAATCGGACGGCATGTCACTTCGGCTTGCGTAGTGGAATGCCCGGCCATGCATGGCGCCGCGTTTTGGCCATCGAGACGCGATTTCTTTGCAGTCGGGCCTGTGCGGGAGCCTTCCACCCGTGCTTGATCTCTGCTTGGGACTGTCTGACGGACTCCGGGGAGTCCAGCGCTATCGGAAAACTCCCTCACGAGAATCTCCGTCAACCTTACCTTACTTTCAGGAACGGCGCAGATGTTGGGGCAAGCAGGCGAGACCAGCAGCAAAATGCCTGCTTATGACGTACGCGTTGCAGAGGGTACGTTGGACACGCAGCGCGGGGATGCCCGTCTGTCTGTGCCGCGGCGGAGCCCCCGGCCTCGGGCTCCGGCTGCGGAAGGTTTCTTTCAGCTAACGTTCGTACACTCTCGCCAACGAAGCGGCACAGGCTTCGCGCGCTTTCCCAGGCTACGAGAGGACGTGACCAAGATGACGAACGCACATGCCACACAAACGAACCCCGTCGTTCGAAGCACCGAAGAGGTCGGGCTCGCAGGTACCTCTGTAACGGCAGCCGTTGTGTTGAACGACGACCGTGCGGGGCGGGCCTTGCGCGCTCGCCGCTGCGCCGGTCTGACGCGCCGCGAACTCGTCGTGGGCGTGGGCGCCGCGCTTGCCCTTGCGATCCCGGGTGTCGCGCTGGCGAGCGAGACGGCGGCTTCCGGCGCTGCCAGCTCGGCAGGTGAGGTGCTCGTCGAGGTCTCCGACACGGGCGTCACCGTGGATGGCGCACCGGCTCCTACCTCGGCTGACGCTGCCGCTTCGGGCGTGTATGTCGCCAATGACGTCGTGTACTATGAGGATCGCGAGACGTACGACAGCGGTAACGCATACGGCGAGGGGACCGAGGAGGACCGCCACTCCGCCGAGGAGGCCGCCGCGGTGACGGTCGTCCATATCGCCACGCCGGGCACGTATCGCCTGACTGGCGAGCTCACGAGCGGCCAGATCGCCGTCGACCTTGGCGGGGAGGCTGCCGATGACCCCGCTGCTATTGTGACGCTTGTGCTCGATGGCCTCGACATCACCTGCCCAGTCGCGCCGGCCGTGCTGTTCTACAACGTGTACGAGTGCGACGCGGAGGCCAGCGAGGAGACCGCGACCTCCGAGGTGGACACGTCCGCCGCGGGTGCCAACGTCATCGTCGCCGACGGCTCGACGAACACGGTTACTGGCTCGCACATCGCGCGTATCTACAAGGATGACGGCACGCAGGAGAAGCTCTGGAAGATCGACGGCGCGTTTCACTCGTTCATGTCGATGAACATCGACGGCGGCGAGCAGGGGACGGGTAGGCTCGCCATCGTCGGCGACAACGAGGGGCTGGGCTCCGAGCTGCACCTGACGATCAGCGGCGGCAACATCAGCGTGCTTGGCCAGGACGACGCCGTCAACACGAGCGAGGACAACGTTTCCGTCTGCACGATCAACGGTGGTAGCCTGCATGTTATGGGCGGCCTGGGCGATGAGGGCGACGGCATCGACTCCAACGGATGGCTCGTCATCAACGGCGGTACGGTCGTTGCGATGGCCAACCCGCGCTCTGACTCGGGTCTCGACGCCACGTGCGGCGCCTATGTCAACGGCGGTACGGTCATAGCGCTGGGCTCGACGATGGACTGGGCAGAGAGCGACTCCGATCAGGTGACGATGAACCTGCAGTTCGCAGCCGCTCAGGACGCCGGGGACGTCATCGTCGTGACCGATGAGGACGGCACGGTCGTGTTCGCATACGACCCCTCCGAGGACGAGGTGGCCGGTACGCAGATCCGCAGCTACCAGGGTGCGGTGCTTAGCTGCGCGAACTTCGAGGTCGGCGGATCGTACCACGTGTATATCGGTGGCGTCGTGAGCGGTGATGAGGTTGAGGGTGTCTACGACGCGGCGAGCGTGACCGGCTATGAGGGCGGAGCGCAGCAGGCGTATACGGGGACGTCCGTCGGCGGGTTCGGTGGCCCCGGTGGCGGCATGGGAATGGGTGGCGGCCCTGGCGGCATGGGCGGCGAGGGCTTCCCGGGCGAACCTCCCGAGGGCATGGAGCCGCCGAGTGGTACGGAAGGCGAGCCGCCCGAGCTCCCCGAGGGCGTCGAGCCTCCGAGTGGAGGTACCGGCTCCGAGGGCGCGCCGGACGGAGAACCGCCCGCGATGCCCGTGGGGGACGCGGGCGCCGTTGCGGGCTCGATGTCGGCTGAGGCTCCCGCTTCGCAGGGTACCGAGGGCGGCGCGGCCGCACCAAGCTCGACCTCCGCGGGCGCCGACGGTTCGTCCTCGGCTGACGCCACTGCCGAGACGATCGACGTCTTCTACCTCGAGGACAAGGTCAACGCCTTCTCCGGCGTGACGGCGGTGGCGGAGTAAGCGCGCAACGTCAAAGCAGGTGCATCGGACGGTAAAGAAAGGCCGAGGGGCAGTCCAGTTCTGGATGTGCCTCTCGGCCTTTTGCATCAGCCGTCTCTTTGCGGGTGAAATTGCGGGCTGCGGGGCCGGGAGACCCCGGAAGGATGTGTCGCTGGCCGCTCCTACGCCTCCATCCCCGCAAACCCGGTCTGGCGCAGTGCCTCGTACAGCACGATGGCGGCGGCGTTTGAGAGGTTGAGCGAGCTGATGCGGTAGCCCTCCGGGTCGATGAAGTTCCCGCAAATGTCCTGCCGGCGCAGGGGAGAGCTCCCGCCAGCCTGCTCGTCCAAACCATGGAGGGCGTCTTCCTGCTCGCGCCACTCCTCGTTGTTTGCGAGCGTCTCGACGTCGGGCAGCATGGGAATGCGCTCGCAGCTCGCGGGGTGGGCGGCCAGGACGTTCTCGGGAATGCCGGTGCTCTCGCGGCCAAAGACGAGGAAGTCCCCGTCGCGATACGTTGCCTGCGCATAGGTGCGCGCGGCCTTCTTGGTGAGCAGGTGCAGGCGAGACGAGTCGGTGCTATCCGCGGCGAGCCCGTTGCGCGTAAGGAAGTCTTCCCAGCTTGCGTATACCGTCACGTCGAGGCTGCCCCAGTAGCCGAGCCCCGCGCGGTGCAGCAGCTTGTCGTCGAGCGAGAACCCGAGCGGACCTACGAGATGCAGCCGCGACCCCGTGACGACGCACGTCCGGCCGATGTTGCCCGTGTTCGCCGGGATCTCCGGCTGGTACAGCACGACGTTGAACATGGTGAAGGGGACCTCGATCTCTCGGACGGTAGCGCCTGCACATGCCAGTATAGGCCTGCGGAAATCCTGATCTTCCAGCGCGGCCATAAACGCTCGACGGATCGGTTCGACTGCGGCGGGCATTAAAAACGCGACCGGACTCCGGAGTGGGCTCATCGCCCAGCCAGAAGTCCGGTCGCGCAAAAAAGAGCTTGGCATCGCGGGGAATACGCTCCCCGCCCTGCGCCTTTAGAGCACGAGCGACGGGGCGTTGTAGGCGCGGGCCTGGTACTCGCGGTCGAGGGCGTAGAGGCCCTTGGGATCGGTGCCGAACAGCTTGTAGTTGTCGATCATCGTGCGGGCGTTGTCCTCCTCCTCGCCCTGCTCCTTCACGAACCAGTCGAGCATCTGCATCGTGCGGAAATCGTGAACCTCGTACGCGGCCGCGTAGATGTCGTTGATCGTGCCCGTGATGTACTTCTCGTGCTCAAGGGCGGCCTCAAGCGGCTCGAGGTCATTCGTGAACACCTTGTCGGGCTTGGCGATGGCGTCGAACGTCACGGGCATGCCCTCGTTGACGAGGTACTGGCGGAAGAGCATGGCGTGGTCGCGCTCCTCCTGCGTCTGGATAACGTACCAGTTGGCGAAGCCCTTCAGGCCGCGCTCCTCGTAGTAGTTCGCGAACGTCAGGTACAGATAGGCGGAGTAGAGCTCCTTGTTGATCTGGGCGTTCAGCAGCTCGTAGACCTTCTTGTCCATGATGAAACCTTTCTTCGTCCTCAGTGCTCCCAACGCGATGACGCGGCCAGCTCCCAACGGGCGGCCGCGCCGTCGCGAACGCCGCAGCGCGGGCTCCGGCGCATGTACGTGCGTAGTTATACCCGCTTGGTAGTGGGGCGAGGTCCACTTCGCGTGCGCATCCCGATTGCCACGGGAACGCCACGGTAGGAACGAATCTCAATAGGGGGGAACGTCCGGGTATCTCAAGGCCGTCGCCGACGGCGTCCTGACGGTTACTGTCGAGGGCGGCAAGGTGACGGGCGTCGCCATCAACAGCTTCACCGCTGCTGACGAGCTCGACCTCGTCGCTGCCGTCCGTCGCGCCCCGACGCCGGTCGTTGCCTAGGTTTTTCCATGGGCTCTCGGCTTGAGCGACTGGAGTCTCCGGACGTGCCGCGAGCTGGGGCCCATAAGGGGAAGGTCGCCGCGCGCGGGTGCGCCCCCTCTTGCGTGAGCTGGCCCGCCGTCTCTGCCCTACGTGGGCTGGGCGGCGGGTCTTTTCGTACGTGGGGGCTTTACGGGAGTTGTGCCGGGCGTACTCTATGCGCACGACGAATGCGCCGTCGCCCCGCGGGGCCCGGCTTTCAGTGAGGAGGACGACATGGGCGAGCTCCACGGTGGCGGCGAGGCGATGCCGCAGCCTGCGGTATCGTCCTCAGAGGCGGCCCGGGTCACGGGCGCCCCGTTGACGGAAGGTGCGGGCTCGTCTTCTGAGAGCCGGCCTACCCCCGAGTCTTCGTGCCCTGGTGCGCCCCTTCCCGTGGCGTCGGCACAGCCGTTCGTGAACGACTCGGCCGCCTCGCGTTGCCCGCGGGGCCTTGCTGTCGTCCTGTCTCTTCTGGTGATCATCCTCATCGGTATCGGCGCGGGCCTGCTGGCGTCACAGCTGGCCGTTCGGAGCCTCGAGATGCTTGGCATCACGCCGGAGGAGGCTGATGCCGAGACCGGTGTCCTTCTCGACCGTGCGGTCTCCCTGCTCGACACAGGCGACGCTCAGGGGAGCCGAGAGGCTCAGGACGGCTCGCTCGCGGTCGCTCCTTCTGCGGGCGAGGAGGGCTCCTCGACGTCGGCCACCGAGCTGGCAGACGAACAGGGTTCCGAGCCGGCTTCCAATACGCTGCCGGATGATGGGGCGTCTTTGGGAGAACGCATCGGCGGCGCTCTCTCAAACCTGACCGCAGGCGGTCAACAGGCCCCGACCGAACCGGGTGCCACCGCGTAGCGCCGCCTTCCGAGATACATGCCCCAGGGCCGCGCTTCTCTGTGTGCGTTCACGCTCTGGCGCCGTGTCGAACCCCTCCGACCTGCGCGAGCCCTATGATTGTCCGTATCAGCCACGCCGACGAGGAGGAGCCGAGTCATGGAGCTAGTCATTCATCTGGACGAGAACGGGATGCTGCCCGACCGCTTTGGCAAGTACTGTGCGCCCGAAGAGCGCGAGGGCGGGCACATGAGCCGCCGCTCGTTTCCGTTTGTGCTGAACTGCGTGCCGTACGGGACGCGCGCTATTGCGTGGGTGTTCCTCGACTGGGATAGCGTGCCGGTGTGCGGCTTCCCTTGGATTCACTGGTGCGGTTACCTGGCCGACATCGACGACGTGGGCGAGGTCATGCTCATGGAGGACGCGTCACGCCTTGGCTACGGCGGCATGTACGAGGGCCACAACAGCGAGCGCCTTTCCGACGGGAGCTTTGGCAGCGGCTACGTGGGGCCGTGCCCGCCCGACAAGGATCACACGTACACGCTGCACGTCGTGGCGCTCGATATGGTGCCTGACCTGCCGCGGGATCGTCCGTTCTGGGTGAACGAGCTCGTGGGCGCCTGCCGTGGGCACGTCCTCGGCGAGGCGGTCGCCCAGCTTCCCAGCCGTGCGTAGCGCCGGGGTGCGGGACGCAGGGGCTGGCGCTGCGGGCTCGCGGAAGCGTGGGGCTGGGTGGTGTGGGCCCGCGCCCCGAGGCCCGCGCCCCGGAACTCGCGCCCCGGGGCGTGCGGATGCTGGGCGCGTTTTGCGGGTATGCACGATTTTGTAAAACCGCGCGCTGGATTTGGCCCCGAATTACGGTTGTGCGAGGTTTGCGCGGTTCCGTGAGGCGCCTGGGAGCCGGCCCCACGATGTGCGCAGCCGTTCTACCTGCATGTTCCTTGAACGGGGGTGCGGCTCTATCTCGTAGATGCTTGTGCAAACCTCGCAGGACCGCCGTTTGGGGCCAGTTTCGGGCTCTCGTTTTGCAAGATCTAGCACAGCCGCAAATCCTGCCCACCGGATTGCGCTCGAGTGGATGAGGCCGAAGGGGCCACGGTGCCCGGGCGCTGATATGGCGCTGGATTCTACCTGGGCGAGCGGTGCCAGAGGTGTAACCAATCATGGTAAAGACGGGCGGTGGATACTTTGGGGCAGCAAACCGAAGAAGAAAAGCCGGCATCTCGCAAATGCATCCATGTGGCGGCGGCCATTATCGTGCGAGGTGAGGGGGCTTCGCGCGAGATTCTGGCAACGCAGCGCGGCTATGGTGAGTTCAAGGATTGGTGGGAGTTTCCAGGCGGCAAAGTACAGCCGGGCGAAGCGGCGTTTGACGCGTGTGCCCGCGAGCTGCGCGAAGAGCTCGCCGTCGCGCTGGCGGACGTCGTGCCGTTCATGACGGTTGACTACGACTACCCGGATTTTCATCTGACGATGGACTGTTTCACCTGCCGTCTTGCGCCTGGCGAGCAAATCAGCCTGCTCGAGCACGAGGCCATGCGCTGGCTTGGCAGGGACAAGCTGGACGACGTGCGTTGGCTGCCCGCTGACGAGGGGATCATCGAGGCCCTGCGCACGATGCTGGTATAGCGAGGCGCGCCGCGGGGCCCACGCGCTGTGGGCACTCCCCTCGGGCCGGTGACCTCGCGGTATCTGGCGCCCCTGCTTCATGGGATGGCGTGCGCCAACCCCCAAGCGTCTCTCCGGTGCTTTGCTCGCGCGCTGGCGCCGCCGCCCTCTCCCACGCCCCCTATCCCTCCGGCCCTTCGAGTGGCACTCGGTACTCGCGCAGCTCGGGCGCTTCCTCTACATCTTGCTCGCCGGTCCGCGCCGGCTCCGCGTTCCCCACGACCGCCTCTTCCGAGTGCGCCGCTCTTGCCCGGCCTTCTCTCTCCGGGGCTTTCCGAGGCGCTCGCTTTTCCCTCGTATCTTCCTTGACGGTGACGCGTCGCGGCCTCTTGCGTCGACCGGGCAGTTGGGGAAGCTCGCTTTCGTCGAGGCCCGGGCGCATGAGGACGTCTGTGATGTCGGCGAGCTCCGCACGCGAATGGACGCCGAAGCTGTAGTAGATGTCCTGCAGGTGCGTGTTAAGCGTCGGGCGGGTGACTTCCAGCTCGCGGCAGATGTCGGTGGGGCTCAGGCCTCGCATGAGCAGGACGTACACCTGAGCCTGGCGCCGCGTGAGGTCGCCACGCGCGATGGGCACGGCCAGGCGCGCGAGCTCTCCGTCGAGGTCGATGCCCTCTTGCTCGGAGGCGGCGGAGTGCGCGCTTTCTACTGGCGGGGCATACGAGTCGGGGGGCTCCATACTCGCGCCCGGATCGCTGGAACAGGCGGTTTCTGCTGGGATCTCGCCCCCGCCGAACCGGCACGGCACCACGTGCCAGCCATGAGCAGGCACGCACAGGGCGTACGTGAGCAGCAACAGCGCGACCACAAGGAGGAGGGCGGGCAGAGGGTGAAGCGCCTCCTCGCGCAGGCATCCGAGCCAGCAGGCAAACGCGGCGCCGACTGCCTGGGCCGTGCACGCCGTTTCGAATGCGCCCTCGTCTGAGGTGCTCGACCGCAGGTGGGATAGGGAGGCGATGAGTAGCCCCTCGTCCATCACGAGCAGCGCCGCCCCCGAGAGCGCGATGACGAGCGGCCAAAGCTCGGGGACGAGGCCCGCCACGATGCTGGCGGTCGCGACGAGGGGCAGGCACAGACGCGCCGTCGCAAGCGGGGCGCTGACGCACGATCGTCTTGCAAGCAGCAGGAGGCGGCGCGTCATGGAGCACGCAGCCACCAGGGCGGCAGCGAGACCAACGAGGGTGCAGACCGTCTCAAGAGCGCCCCGCGCACCCCGCGCCGCGCAGGTCGCAAGCGGGGCGTACACGCCCGCTGTGCTGACAAGAAGGACGATAGCGGCCGAGCGGCGAACCATCGACGCGGAAAAGGCTGGCTCAGGCGGTCCGGCTTCGGGCTGAGCTTGCGTCTCGAGCGGGAAATACCCGCGGGCCACCTCGATGAGTGGACGATAGGCGAGGGGAGCGAGGGCGAACAACGCGGCGGCACCTGCGAACGGAAGCAGGGCGCAGACGAAGACGCAGCTGACTGCCGCGGCGAGCGCGTCTCGGATGAGCCTGCTGGCTTCAAGGGGCTCGAGCCGCGCCAGCGCGTGGGCGATCTCAAGGCGGATGCACGCCTGGGCCGCTCCCATGTGTAGGGCGCCCGCCAGTCCGATGCCGAGGCGAAGCGCCGGGTTCTCGGCGAGCTGGTGCAGGGCGACGGTGAGGCTGCCTGCGACGAGCAGCGCCGTGTGCACGGATCCGGCACGCAGGGCGCTTCCCAGCACCGCGAGGTTTCGGGCGCGGACGAGGCTTGCGAGCGCCGTTGCCGTGGCGCTCGCGGCAAAGAAAGCCAGTGCGAGCAGGGGCGTCCAGACTGCGCGACCTATACCGAGGCCGAGGGGAGCGAGCAGCAGCGGCACGAGCGTCACGGCCTGCGAGAGGCCGAGCGCGAGGGCGAGGGGTGCTCGCAGGCGGTCGCGCTCGGAAGCGGGCCGTAAGAGGCGGCATGTATGACGGGTGTCGATGCGAGGGAACATGGCGGTCTCCTGGGAGGGGCGGGGCGCCGAGGCGCATGCGTGTCCCGTGCACCCTCGCATAAGCGCGCGTAATGCGCATCGGATGGCCGGTGATGAATTGTCGGGGGCAGCCTGCGGCGTCTCAACATCGGTGCAGCGTGAGAGGGCTCCCTTCTCCTGTGAGCGATCGCCGCGCCGAAGGCCGAGGCGGCCGGGAACGACGGCCTTGACCAGCCTGTTGTCGAGGGCGATATGAGCGCGTGCTGAGGCCTCATATCGCCCTCGTACCGTGCCTCATCCCGGGATGTTTTTGCCGCGCTGCATGATGGCCGCCCTGTGGCGACCCTGTGTGGTTATCGGGAGCGAACTCGCGGGCCGCCGCTACTGGCTTGTCGAGTCTGTCTCGCTCATGAGCCGCGCGATGAGCTCCTGCAGCTCGCTCTTGCTGTGAACGCCTGCCTTTTCGTAGACGTGGGCGACGTGCGTCTTCACGGTGCTGATCGCGACGTGCAGCTCGTCGCAGACCTCGCGCACGCTGCGGTTCTCGTAGAGCAGCAGCGCTATCTCCGCCTCGCGCGGCGACAGACCGTACGTCGTTGCCAGCAACACGGCGCCGTACGACGCGTCGTGTGCCGCGTGCCCGTCACTGTCTGCAGGCGATGAGGCGGGCACGCCTGCCGACATCACAGTGGGACCCACAATGCCCAGCCAGATGCTGAGCGCGATGCAGAACGTGACAGCGAGCAGGACGCCTTGCACCTGGGGCCCGAGCGCCAGGCTTGTCGTCACGGCGCGTCCAATCACGAACCCAACGAGCGCGGCTACACCCGCGAGCACGAGGAAGCGGGTGCCGTTGCCGAGAGCAACCGCCACCTTGGATGCCCGCACATGCGCGAGCGTCCAGGCGAGCAGGGCTCCGCCGCCGGCGAGCATGAGTGCCAGCGGGGCTCCTGAGCTGTCGAGCACAATGCTGAGGCAGGCGCCGACAAGGGCGAGGCAGCACCCCACAAGCACGCTGACGCGCTCGCCGGGGATGGCGGGGATCAGCGGCACCGCCAGCACGATGGAACCGATGCCGAGGGCGCAGAACATCCCCGGAGCAGGGGCGACACCGCCGACGACGGGCAGGCCGGCCCCGAGCACGGCGCACAGCGCGAGCGTCGCGGCTACGGCGGGGACGTCCTGGCGGAGCGCATGGGATGGGAGCTCGTCCTCGTCACTGCCCGCCTTGTCGGAAGCGCCCCCTCTCGTGCGCAGGCAGAGCGTCAGAAGCGCGCCCGCGACCGGCGGATAGGCGTAGCTGGCGACGAGCGGCTGCTGCAGCAGCGACATCAGCGTGAAGAGGATGAACGCCCCCATGAGCGCAAGGGAGAGCTCCGTGAACGTCGCAGCGGGTTGGACTGCGGGACTCAGGCCTATCCAAGTGGCGACCAGCCCTGCTGACGCCAGCGCTACGAGCAACGTCGCCGCGCGTACGAGCAGAGGGGCGGCGTGAGGATCGACGGCGTAGAGGGCGACCCACGCGAGCATGAGCACTGCCGTAAGCACCCATACCAGGAGCGTGCCCGTGCGGGTGGTTTGCACGGGGGCTCCGGGGAGCTGCCGGGCGGACGCGGCTCCGGCACGCTTCAGGACGAGCGCCGCGACAGCGACGCCTGCCAGAGACCCGAGCAGCCAGACAAACCAGAACGACCCGGCGGGATCGCCGATGAGCGGGTAGGGTGTCTTGGCGAGCGCGGTGACCACGATGAGCAGCAGCGGCGCTCCGCCGAGCCCCCAGGTGGATGTGAGGCTGACGACGGATTCTTGCTTGGGGGCGGATGTGACGGGGTGCGGGGAACCTAAGGACATGGCGCGACCTCTTCTCGAGGGGCGGATGAGTGCGTGCTGCGGGCAGACGCCCCTGCGCAACACATCCGACCCATGGTAGCAAAGCGTTTGGGCTCTTTCGCCGCGATACTAGCGTCTGGGCAGGCAGGAGCGTCAATCATCCGCGAGGACGAGGCGGCTCATCCCATGGGAGGGGCTCCGCCCGCCTCGTGGCCGATGGCTTGTGGCGTCTCGTTGGCATACAACAAAGGGGAGGTGTGGGCAGGAGGGCGCCCCTCGCGCTCCCTGACGATGGACCTACGGCCCGGTCGTCGCGAAGGCAGGGCTACCGGTTTCGCCTCGAGTTCGCACTCACGCAAGATCCATCCCCCAACGAAGGGAGATCCACCATGAGCACGTCTTCCACCACGCACTCCGCCGCCCCGACGCGCCGCGCTTTTCTTCGCGGCATGGGCGCCGCCACCCTCGCAGGTGCTGCCCTGGCCGCAGCACCCGCAAGCGCATCCGAACAAGCTGGCGCCCCTGCGTGGGATAGCGAGGCCGACGTCATCGTCGTCGGCCTGGGCGGCGCCGGCGTCGTCGCAGCCATCCGCGCCCACGAGCAGGGTGCTTCGGTGCTTGTCATCGAGACGTCGTCGCGCGGCGGTGGCTCGACGTTCCGTTCGGGCGGCCTCATCTACATGGGCGGTGGCACGCAGCTGCAAAAGGACCTGGGTGTCGAGGACACCCCCGAGGCCATGAAGGCCTACGTCACGGCGCTTGCCGGTCCCAGCGCCGACCCCGCGCTCATCGACGTCTTCTGCGATACGTCCGTCGAGCTGTACGACTGGCTCGTGAGCCACGGTGTCGTGTTCGGAGGCACGCTCGACGACACGTCGCACTCCACTGAGCCGCCTGCTGGCGTGAGCCTCATGTACTCGGGCAACGAGCGCGCGTGGGAGTATGCGTCCATCGCCACGCCCGCCCCGCGCGGCCACGCACCCAGCGACGCTGCCATGGGCCTGTTCGAGCCGCTCGAGGCGGAGGTCGAGGGCTTTGCCGAGATGCACTACGAGACGACGGGCACGGCACTCGTGACGGACGAGGCGGGTGCGGTCATCGGCGTGCGCGCGATAGGCGCCGACGGCAACGACGTCGCGTACAAGGCGAACAAGGGCGTCATCCTGAGCGCCGGTGCCTTCACGTACAACGACGCCATGCTCGCCGATTACGCGGCCGATGCCTTGCTATGTGGCTCGCGTACGGGCTGCGAGACCGACCGCGGCGAGGGCATCCTCATGGGCCAGAGGATCGGCGCGGCGACGCGCTCCATGGGCAGCGTCAACTTCAACCGCTCCATCTACCTGTACGGTGACCTGGCGGCTGGTGCTCTCGTTGACTACAACGGCCTGCGCTACCTGTGCGAAGACTGGCACGGCGGCAAGGTGGGCCTGACGATCAATCAACACTCGCCCGAGAAGGGCTTTATCATCGTCGACAATGACGTGCTGCAGCTCGCGATGTCGACGCCCTACGGCGCCTATCTGCAGCCCGTGGCACAGGCCGACACGATCGACGAGCTCGCGGCTGCCATCGGCGTGCCGGCGGGCAACCTCGCGTACACGGTCGAGCGCTACAACGGCTTCTGCGAGGCGGGCGAGGACACGGACTACCACAAGAGCCCCGAGTATCTGAAGCCCATCGTGACGCCGCCGTTCTCGGCCATCAACGGCGCCGCTTCTTCCTGCGGCTTCCACACGCTCGGCGGCCTGAAGATCGATGCCCAGGCGCGCGTCATAAACCTGGACGGCGCTCCGATCGAGGGCCTGTACGCGGCTGGGCGCACGGCATGTGGTTTCTTCGGCCGCTACCCCGGCTCGGGTAGCTCTATCGGCGACGGCATGACGTTCGGCTACGTCGCCGGCGCTTCGGCTGCGGCCAGGTAAGCAACCGGTTTTCGAGCTCGTGAGACGGCCGGGCGCGCTTGAAATGTCAGGCGCGCCCGGTAGAATCGGGGCGTATCGCAGGACGAACCCGAGGGGAACTCATGAGCCAGGCAACGGGTATTGCCGAGGAGATCGCGCGACGGATCGTGGGCATTCCGGACTTCCCGGAGCCCGGTGTTCTGTTCCGCGACATCACGTCGCTGCTGGCGGACGCCGAGGGGCTGCGCCTCGCTGTCGACGCGATGGTGGCCGAGCTCGACGGCGTGGAGTTCGACGCCGTGGCGGGGCTCGAGTCGCGCGGTTTTCTCTTCGGTATGCCCGTTGCCTACAAGCTGGGCAAGCCGTTCATCCCCGTGCGCAAGAAGGGCAAGCTGCCGCGGGCGACGGTGTCGGCCTCATATGAGCTTGAGTATGGCACGGCGGAGATCGAGGTGCACCGCGATGACGTGCGCCCCGGCATGCGCGTCGTGCTCATCGACGACCTCATCGCGACGGGTGGCACGCTCGAGGCGGCGGTGCGCATATTCGAGCAGCTCGAGGCCCCCGTGGTGAAGGTGGTCTGCCTGCTGGAGCTCGCCGGCCTCCACGGTCGTGACCGCCTCGCTGGCGTCTGCCCCGTGAGCGCCATCGTCTCCTACGAGGGGAAGTAGGCGCCTCATGTCGAGTGCCGAAAGTGCGCCCGTGCCCACGCTGTTTATCGACGCTGACGCGTGCCCGGTGACGCGTGACGCGCTGGCTGTGGCGCGGCGCAAGCGGGTGCCAGTCGTGATCGCGGGCAACTCGACGCAGAACCTCGCGCGCCACATTCGGCCCGATGACCCTCGGACGCCAGAGACGGCTCGGCGCGGCTTCTGGGTGGAGACGCTCGACGTGAGCGTAGGGGCGGACAGTGCGGACTTCGCCATCGTGGAGCGTCTGAGTCCGGGCGACGTCGTCGTGACGCAGGACATCGGGCTGGCGAGCATGGTGCTCGGGCGTGACGCTGCGGCCATCGGCGTGCGGGGGCGCATTTACGACAAGGCGACCATAGACATGCAGCTCTTCATCCGACACGAGGAGAAGAAGGTGCGCCGCGCGGGCGGCCGTACGAAAGGCCCCGACCCCTTCACAGACGAGGATCGCGCCCGCTTCACGCGCAACCTCGAGCGCCTTTTGGACCGATAGCCCTGCGGGATTCCCAAACTGGCAAGATAGCCCTGCCAATTTTGCCAAAACTGGCAAAGTAACCTTGCCAATTTTGGAACTTGACACTGGTCTGACGCGGTTTATACTGCCATCTAACATATGAACAAATGTTCATATGAAAGGAGATGGAGAGAACGATGGCAGAGCTTGAAAAGGCGACGACCCTGAATGCCTCGGAGGCGCTCGCATCTGCGCCCAGCCCCGGCCCCTGCGACTGTGATCCCGCCGACATTCCCGACGAGGAGCTGCTCTACGACCTCGCCGACCTGTTCAAGATCTTCTCGGACACGACGCGCATCAAGATCCTCTACTGCCTCATGGGCACGGAGCTGTGCGTCGCCGACATCGCTGAGGCAACGGGCACGTCACAGAGCGCCGTCTCCCACCAGCTGCGCATCCTCAAGCAGGCTCACCTCGTCAAGTTCGAGCGCGACGGGCGCAACATCGTCTACTCGCTGGCCGACGACCACGTGTACACGATGCTCTCCGTCGGCATGAGCCACATCTGCGAGTAAACATCGGTTATTAGCCGGGGCGCCCGCGCCCCTTTGAGAGAAAGGGACTTCCCATGATCAAGCACTTCAAGCTCGACGAGATCGACTGCGCCAACTGCGCCCGCAAGCTCGAGGACGCCATCAAGAAAGTCGAGGGCGTCCAGGACGCGTCCGTTAACTTCATGATGCAGAAGCTCACGCTCACCGCTGCCGATGACGAGTTCGACGAGGTTCTAGAGCGCGTCGTGAAGCTCGCCGCCAAGCTCGAGCCCGACTGCGAGATCGTGCGATAGCCCGGGCGACGCCTGCGGGTTCCTCGCACGGGCCTCGCCTCTAGATTCGAGGTGATTCCCATGGCCAAGAGCGGCCTCAACAAGAAGCAGCGCAAGACGCTCAACCGCATCCTGCTCGGCCTCGCCATCTTCGTCGTCGTCATGATCCTGAGCAAGTCGGGCCTGCTCCTGTCCTGGCTCGGCCCCACGCTCGACCTCTACGTCGAGTTCGCGCTGTTCCTCATCCCCTACCTCATCGTCGGCTACGACGTGCTGCTCAAGGCAGCGCGCAACATCGGCCACGGCCAGGTGTTCGACGAGAACTTCCTCATGGCCGTCGCCACGATCGGCGCGTTTGCGCTCGTGCTGTTCCCCGACGCGGAGCAGCACTTCTCCGAGGGCGCGGCCGTCATGCTGTTCTACCAGGTAGGCGAGCTGTTCCAGAGCTATGCCGTCGGCAAGAGCCGCAAGTCCATCGCCGCGATGATGGACATCGCGCCTGACTACGCAAACGTGCGTCGCGACGGCGAGCTCGTCCAGGTTGACCCCTCGGCAGTCAAGCCCGGCGATGAGATCGTCGTCAAGCCCGGCGAGCGCGTCCCGCTCGATGGCGTCGTGCTCGACGGTTCCTCCCAGCTCGACACTGCCGCGCTGACCGGCGAGTCCGTGCCGCGCCACGTCGAGACGGGCGCCGAGGTCATCTCGGGCTGCGTCAACATGACGGGCGTGCTCACCGTGCGTGTCTCGAAGCCGTTCGGCGAGTCCACCGTCAGCCGCATCCTCGAGCTCGTTGAGAACGCGAGCGACAAAAAGGCCCGCACGGAAAACTTCATCACGCGCTTCGCCCGCTACTACACGCCCACCGTCGTCATCGTCGCAGCGCTGCTGGCCATTGTGCCTCCGCTCGCGCTTGGTGGCGGCTGGGCCGACTGGGTGC
This sequence comes from Coriobacteriia bacterium, assembly GCA_018368455.1. Taxonomy (NCBI): domain Bacteria; kingdom Bacillati; phylum Actinomycetota; class Coriobacteriia; species Coriobacteriia bacterium. The sequence goes on along the minus strand of JAGZEG010000002.1, from coordinate 160,440 downwards.
AGCGCGGCCTCATCTTCCTCGTCGTCAGCTGCCCGTGCGCCCTCGTCATCTCCGTCCCGCTGTCGTTCTTTGGCGGCATCGGCGGGGCGAGCCGTCTGGGCATCCTCGTGAAGGGCGGCAACTACCTCGAGGCGCTGGCGCAGGTGGACGCCGTGGCGTTCGACAAGACCGGCACGCTGACGAACGGCACGTTCAACGTCGTGGCCGTGCACCCCGAGGCCGGCGCCGATCCCGAGCGCATCCTCTCCATCGCCGCGCACGCCGAGGCGTACTCCGACCACCCGATCGCCATCTCCGTCAAGGAGGCCTATCGCGGCGACATCGACCAGGCCAAGATCCGCGACGTCCAGGAGGAGAGCGGGCACGGCGTCGTCGCCACGGTCGACGAGCATGCGGTGCTCGTGGGCAACGGCAAGCTCATGGCGGGCCACGGCATCTCGTACCACGAGTGCGAGCTCACGGGCACCATCCTGCACGTGTCGCTCGACGGGAGCTATATCGGCCACATCGTCATCGCCGACGTGCTCAAGAACGACGCCGCGCAGGCCATCGCTGACCTCAAGGCGACGGGCGTGCGCAAGACCGTCATGCTGACGGGCGATCGCGACGAGGTGGCCGCTGCAGTGGCGGGCAAGCTGGGCGTGGACGAGTATCGCGCGCAGCTGCTCCCGCAGGACAAGGTCACCGAGGTCGAGAAGCTGCTCGCTGCTGAGAGCGGCAAGGGCAAGCTGGCGTTTGTCGGCGACGGCATCAACGACGCGCCGGTTCTGACCCGCGCCGACGTCGGCATCGCCATGGGTGCCATGGGCAGCGACGCCGCCATCGAAGCGGCCGATGTCGTGCTGATGGACGACAAGCCGTCCAACATCGCGAAGGCTATCCGCATCGCCCGCAAGACGATGGGCATCGTGTGGCAGAACATCATCTTCGCGCTGGCCGTGAAGCTGCTCGTGCTCGTGCTGGCCGCCGTGGGCATCGCCAACATGTGGCTCGCGGTGTTTGCCGACGTGGGCGTGGCTGTCATCGCCATCCTCAACGCGATGCGCTGCATGAACGTAAAGCGTGCGGACGAGGAGTAAGTCCCCCCTACGCGCGAAATGACCGAACGGCCCGCTGTCCCCTCGAGGGCGGCGGGCCGTTTTCGTAAGCCGGCACTGGCGCCGAACCTACCGCGGAGCGCTCTCGCCGATCTCGCGTACGAGCTTGAGCAGGTCATCCTTCTTGTGTACGCCGATCTTCTGGTAGACGTGGAACGCGTGCGCTCGCGCCGTCCCGTCCGAGATCGAGAGCTCCTGGCAGATGTGGGGCCGCGTGTACCCCTGCGCCAGCATCACCATGACCTCGCGCTCGCGGGGTGTCAGCCCGAAGCGCCGACAGATCTCGTCGTATGTGCGTGCGTCCTGCTCAGCCCGCTCGCTTTCGAGCTGCGCGATGAACGCGTCCTCGCGGCGGTTGTATACGGTTCGGAAGCTCGCAAACGTTGCCCACAGCACGGCACCGTACGTCGCGACGAGCCCGAGCGGCTCGGCTCCCAGCGTGGGCACGACGAGCGGGCCGAGCGCGATTCCAGCGCTCCATCCCACCATGAGGGCGGCCTTCTCGCTGAAGCTGAGCGTCGTCTCGCTCATGCCGAACGTCTCCTTGAGGCCTGAGAGCTGAAACGACGACGCAAATATCCAGCTGAGCCACAGCACGGTCGGGGCCAGCGGAACGAGCATGGTCGCCCCGCCGCGGGCATAGGGGGCGAACAGGCAGCCGACGAGCACGAGCGGCATGATGGGCAGAAAACCGTACAACTCGTCGCCCATGTGCAGGAACACGGCGAGCAGCGCAATGCAGACAACGAGCCCTGCGCCGATGAGCAGGGGAGAGAACGACTCGGAAGGCTCCGCGCGCACGGCTGCCCAGTAGGCGGCGCCGATGGCGAGTCCGAGCACGACACGCGAAGAGTAGAACCGGGCGATGGCGGCGCGGACGGGAGCTTGCTTGCTGAGCGGGCGCCTCGTGTTGACGAAGCGCACGCGCCGGCCCAGCAGTACAGAGGCCGACAAGATGCGCGCGACGACGCCCAGCGCCGTGCCCCCGCCGATGGCGAGGGGGCTCACGAGGTGGAGCAGCAAGGCGAGTGCGAGGGAGAGCAGCGCGGTGAGCACGGCGTGCCGGCCTGCCGTGCGCTTGTCGAGCGAGGCGAACGCAAACCCCCAGAGCAGCACCATCAGCGAGATGTTCACAGCGAGGCAGAGCTCGAATGCCAGCAGGAGCGGGAGGTCAAAGCCGGCAGCTTCCCGCGCATGTGCGACGCCGATGGTGCCGAGCGTCCCCAGGCCCGCGAGGATGCTAGCGATGGCGAGGCCGAGGCGGGGTCGCTCGCGCTCGAACAGGTGAGGCAGAGCGATGGCGACAAGGGCGATGAGGGCGGTCAGCGGCGTGTGCACCCACGAGATCAGACCGTCGACCGCGTCGGCGGGTCCCGCCGCGGAAAGGGCTCCCTCTGTCCCGAAGCCAAGGTAGAGCAGCGAGGCCCAGTGCAGCGCAGCGCCGACGACGAGGGCCCAGCTGAGCCCGGCGGCGCGGGTTCCACGGGCGGGTGATGCGGTCATGTCAGGCGCCTCCCCCTGTGGCGACATCCTTACAAGTATCAACGTTATACCAGCTCATGGCATAAGCGAATCGCTTAATCGGGCGGAATCGGGCGATGTCATACCCGCGTTTCGATGCGCTTTCCCATCCCGCTGGCGACACTCGGAATCACGCGGCCAGCGACGGCGCAGCGGAAGCCCGCAGACAGGCGGAGCTTCGCGGGGCTTCGTGCCACGGCCGCACGTGATACGTACGGTATGGGCAACGAAAGGGGTATGCGATATGGCACAGGCTACATCCGCTCACGAGACGCTCTCTCGCCGCAGCTTTGTGTGCGCCGGCGGCGCGGCTGCGGCGGTCGTCGCGGGCTCGACGGCGCTGACGGGCCTCGCGAAGGCTTCCGAGGGCGACAAGGTCACGGTCTCGTTCGTCGACACGATCGCCTGGGACGCCGAGTATGACGTCGTCGTTGTGGGTTGGGGCGGCGCAGGCTCTGTCGCGGCTATCACCGCGGCCGAGAATGGCGCCAAGGTCCTTTTGACCGAGAAGGCGTCCGAGGGCGGCGAGGGCGGTAACACGAAGGTGTGCGAGCAGTACATCTGTACGCCGAACACCGTCGAGGACGGCGTCGCGTTCTACACGGCGATGTCCGCTGGCTTCGACACGGCCACGCCCGAGGTCATTCAGTACATGGCCGAGGGTTCCGTCGGCAACGTCGACTGGCTGCTCGCTCATGGCGCTCCGGCTGTCGTTGGCCTGCACGAGATCGAGCAGGAGGAGAGCGAGCCCGATCCCAACGGTACGCCGTCTGCCGAGATGATGTCGTGGATCTACGAGAAGTCCGACGGTTCGATGGGCATCAGCGAGTACCCCGTTTGGCCCGACGGCACGCCCATGGACGGGCGCATCGACGAGTTCAAGATGGTCAACCCGCCCGATAACAACGAGAAGAAGTACTGGAACCTGCTGCGCGACAACGTCATCGCGCTCAAGGACTCCATCGACATCTGGTACGAGTCGCCGGCGACGCACCTCATCCAGGACCCGTTCACCAAGACGATCCTCGGCCTCAAGATCGAGCGCGGTGGCAAGGAGCTGAACGTGCGCGCCCTGAACGGTGTCGTGCTTGCGTGCGGCAGCTACGAGTCCAACCAGGAGATGTTCGAGAACTACGCGCAGTTCTCGCAGGCGTATCCCGTCGGCACGACGAACAACACCGGCGACGGCATCAAGATGGGCCTGGAGATCGGCGCCGACCTGTGGCACATGGACGCGCTGTCCGGTCCCTGGATCCTCCCCAAGTTCCACGAGATCGACCGCTGCTACTTCGGCACGAACATCGCGGGTCAGCGCATCACGACGGCCGGCAACTGCATCTACGTCGGTAGCGATGCCAAGCGCTTCATGAACGAGTCCGGCACGCAGAAGCACGGCCACGTGCAGATCGGTGGCAGCTGGATCAGCCAGCCCGTGTCCGACGTCATGTGGGCCGTCATGGACGCGACGGGACGCAACGGCGGCGGCACGATCGCCACGATGGACGAGGCCGAGATCATCGAGGGCGCGAGCCTCGAGGAGCTGGCGGAGGCCATCGGGCTGGACGCCGAGGCCCTGAGCGCGACCGTGGCCGAGTGGAACGACGTCGTGGCCGCGGGCGTCGACCCCAAGTTCGACCGCCTCGACATCTCGATGGCCCCGATCGAGACGGCGCCGTTCTACGCCGTGCGTCTCTACCCGGCGTGCGTGAACTGCCAGGGCGGCCCCAAGCGCAACACGAACTGCGAGGTGCTCGACCCCAACGGGAACCCGATTCCCAACCTGTACTCCGCCGGCGAGCTCGGCTCGTTCTGGGCGGGCGTGTACATCTGCGGCGGCAACATCTCCGAGACGTGCTACACCGGCCGCACCGCCGGCGAGAACGCTGCGAAGCCCAAGGACGCCCCGGCGCCCGTCGAGCTGACGGTTGTGGCTTCCACGCCCACCGCTAACGGCAGCGACTACACGGAGTAACTGCACAAACGGCGGTGGTGACGGGGTCGTCATAGCCTGTCGGCACGCGGGGACGCATGCGGTCGCATAAGCGCACCATAACGCATGGGCGCCCGCCCGGGAGAGATCCCTGGCGGGCGCCCCTGTCATGCATATCGACCGAGGTGGGAAGCGCTACCTTTACGCGGATGCCCGCTCGCACTGCGCCAGCGTGTAGGCGTAGTCGCGCCGATAGCGGTTGAGCTCGTCGATGCACCCGTTGAGCGCCCGTTCGTCCAGCAGCGCCGCCGCAGCCTCCTGGACGTCGGCAAAGGGGCTTGCGACCAGATCCGAAGCGAGTCGTGCCTGCTCCTGGGCGAGCTGCAGCTCCTTCTCCCGGATCACGGCCTCGTGCATGCCACCGTACGCCGCCGCCTCGAAGGGGCTCTGTCCATGCAGGATTGCCAGGGCCTGCTCCAGCTCGTCGACGCACTTCCATTGCTGGTAGACGGGCACGGCCTTCTCGTGGCGCTCGCGTCGCGCCTGCTTCTCAAGCATTGCGGGCAGCTCGTCCACCAGCTCCTCCATGTGACGCGTTGCCCAGTCGGCTGCCGCCTGGCTCTCATGCGTGGACATCTGGCCTACGCCTCCTGTGCGAGCTGCTTGCCAAGGACGCGCCCCAGCGTCAGTGCGAAGCCCAGCGACAGGCCCTGCAGCGACGTGGAGTAGTGCGTGCCGAAGCGGCCGCCGGAGTTGTTGCCCGACGCGTACAGGCCCTCGATGGCGTTGTAGTTCTTGTCGAGGACGCGCTGCTTGTGGTCGATGACCAGGCCGTTGAGCGTGCACGTGCCGATAGCGGGCTTCTCCTGCACCTGGATCATGCCGTAGAAGGGCGGCTCGTCGATGGGCAGCATCAGGCGCGCGTCGCGGCCGAAGTCGTCGTCCTTGCCACTGGCGCACAGCTCGTTGTAGCGCTCGATCTGCGCCTTGGCCTTGGCCGCCTGCTCCTCGTCAAAGCCCATGTACTCGAACAGCTCGTCGAGCGTCTGCGCGGCGAAGTGGCACGGCGTGCCAGCCGACCACGTGGTCTCGCCGGAAGAGCCGGCCGTCTCCTCGCCGAGCGGCCCGCGCTCGACCCACGTGGCCAGCGTGTCGGCCAGGGAGTTGTCGTCCTCCGTCGCGCAGAAGTGCTCGGGCGCCGAGCGCGACACGAGCGTCTTCCACTTGTTGTCGAAGAAGGCGTAGTGGCGGCCGGGGCGGTTGCGCTCCATGCGGGCCATCAGGCCGAACACACCCATGAACGACTCGTCGGTGAAGCGTTCCATATCGCTGTCGAGCCACAGGGCGAAGCGGTAGGTGCCCTGGCGGACGAGGATGTTCACCGAGTACTGGTCGCTCTGGTAGAGGACCTCGGGCGAGATGAGCGTGCGGCAGATGGGGTCCATCGAGCCGCCGGCCCACATGCCCATCTTGATGCCCGAGCCGTCGCGGCCGAAGCCGGCGGTCCTCATCGTGCGGATGTCCAGGCCGTGCGCGTCGTAGAGCCAGCGCTGGTTCTGGGAGAGCTCGCGGTACATCTCGCTGTTGGCGCCGTAGCCGCCGCACGACAGCACGTAGGAGCGGCCGACGAAGCGGTGGTACTTGCCCTCGGCGTCCTGCGCGATGACGCCGGTGACGGAGGTCTTCGTGACCGTGCCGTCAACGAACGCGTCGACGCCATCCGCCTGCACCTGCTCGACCTTCGTGGGGACGTCGCTCTTCTCGGTCTCCAGCACGATGCCCTTGTGCTCCCAGTACCACGTGGCGCCCAGGCTCTCGGACTTCTCGATGAGCGCCATGCCCGCGCCCTGGTTGAACGGCAGGTTGATGCTGCCCTTCCAGCACTTGTAGCCGTTGATGCCGTTGCCGTCGGCGAAGTACTCGACATGGGAGTTCATCGTGTGGATGAACGTCTTCTCCACCACGTCGGTCGGCGAGTTCTCAATGAGCCAGTCCACCATCTCGCCGGAGTTGTCGACGAACGACTTCACGAGGCGTGGGTCGGTGTAGTTGAGCGTGCGGCGCTGGAAGTCGGCCATGAACTCGGCCTTGTCGATCTCCGGGCACCCCTGGTCCATGCAGTACTTGGAGTTGACCGTGGCGATGTCGTGCAGGCCGTACCAGAAGATGCTGTCCTTGGCCTGGGCCTCGATGACGCTGACGCTCAACCCCTCCTCGGCGGCCGTGACGGCGCAGGCCAGGCCCGCGTTGCCACCGCCGATGACGACGACGTCGCTCTCGATGGTGTCGACGATCTCGCTCTCGTTGATGACGGGCGCCTCGCCGAGCCACGCGGGGGTCTCGGGGACGTACGCTTCCTCTTCAGGGAACGCGTAGCCGGCCTGCTCCATGCAGTCCTTGACACCGTCGAGCGTGGCGGTGGCGCACAGCGTGGCGCCGGAGATGCCATCCACGAAGGGGCTGTTTGCCTCGACGACCCTGGTGCACAGGTCGACGATCTGGTCCATGAACTTCTCGGAGTAGTCCTTCTCGCCGGTCTTTGTGACCTGGTACGACACCGAGTCGATAGTGTCAGCGGACAGCTCGACGGTGATGTCCATTTCGGCAAAGCCCGTCGTCTGCTTCGAGACGTACGTCCCCGGCGTGAAGGCGAACGGCGCGAGTTCTTGGGTGTCGCCTGCCGCGCTTCCCTCTGCTGCGAAGGCGAGCGTGCCCGTGCCGGCCAGCCCGAGCGCGGCCGCCCCTGCCGCCGCACTCTTGAGGAAGTCGCTGCGAGTCATCGTGGCGTGCATGTGGTTTCCCTTTCGTCCGTGTGGAGTCGATGCCCTGCCTGCGCAAGGTGATCCCATCATGAGGCGGACAGGGGAACGCGCACTAGTATTCGCAGCGGATGACGAGGGAACTGCGCGCCTCATTCCCAAAAAATGAGCGTATGGGTATTGACAGCCTGGCAGGTGCGTTGACCTGCCGCTTTGCGATGATGTCTCCTCTTTTGATAAGGAGAGCCGTCTCAAACACCCCGTTACAGCTCAATCGTTTTCGACGCGGCGAGATCGATCAGCTGCTGGCGTGAGGCCACACCTGTCTTGGCATAGAGGTGGGCGATGTGGCTCTTGATGGTGTTGCGCGAGACGCCGAGGCGTTGGGCGACGCCGTCGATGCTCTGATGCTGGAGCAGCAGACCCAAGACGTCGATCTCGCGGGCCGAGAGGTCGGGGAACTCCTGAGCGATGGCCTGGGCCTGGGCGGTCGCGATGCGGGCGACGTCGCCGGGGTTGCGCACGATAATGTAGCTGTCCTGGCTCTTACGCTTGGCCATGAGGGCGAGGGCCAGCATGGCCAGGTAGACGAGCGAGGCCGCGACGAGGGCGAGCGAGCTTGCGTCCTGCCCGATAACGCTGACGAACACACCGCCGAGCAGGATGCCTGTGAGCGCGAGGGCGGCGAGCGCCGCGATGAGCAGCGGAACGGTCGTGTACCCCAAGGGCCGGGCATTTGCCCCACGAGGCTCGCTTGCACCGTGCGACGCGCATTTGACGAGGAAAAGGGCCGCGAGCACGAAGGTAAGGTCGTCAGCGGCTTTGCCGAAGACGTTCGCCAGGCCGCTGCCGGTTGCCGTGCCGAAGAAGGGCAGGGCCAGCGCCGCCGTTCCCAACAGGATAGGGGCCGCGATGTAGGGCCCGTCGGGGGTGAGGCGATGCGACCCGAGCCAGACTGCTGCGGCGACGGTGCCGCCCCCGGCCGCCGTGAGCAGGTGAAACGCGCTTCTATCGCCCGAGTCCATTGCGTCTTGACTGAACCCTATGATACCGAGGAACAGACCGATCCCCAAAAAGCAGAAGATGAGCGTGGCCGCATGTATGCGGCGAAGGGGGTCAGGTACTGTCGCGCGGAGGCGCACGGGTTGGTCTTTGGCGATGGCGTGCGGTACGTTCTCGCTGGCGGCATTGGGAGTCTCGTGCGTCCTGGGGGCACACAAGGCGCACGCCAGGGGCAGCGCGCATACGACGACATGCGCCACGGGAGCGGGCAGGGGAGCGAGCGCGAGGCTGGCGGCTGCGGCGATCGCTAGGGATGCCGCCCCAATGAGCGCCGCTTTTTGGGGCGACGGCTGCTGGTGCGCACTTCCGAGTAGCAGAGCGCACTCAAGAGCGAAACCGACACCCGCCAGGCCGCCGCCGACCGTCGAGATGACGATGCTCGACGACCCGAGAACGACCATCGCCGTGCCCGCTGCGCATAGCAGGGCACTCGAGAACAGCGGGACGCTCCGAAATGCCTGGGGACATCTGACCATAGGGGCACCGCTGCTCGTATGGCCGAGGCGGCGCAGACCGGCCACGGCCAGGGCGGTGAGGATGCACAAGGCTAGGGCGCAGAGCCACGAGCCGTCGCGACGGGGGTAGGAGAGGGGTGCCAGGGGCAACGTGAGAAATGGCCCCTCTGAAACCCGACATGCGGAGCTGTACCACAACAGTAGGCCGGAGATAGCCAGGATGCATCGCATGACCTGGGGGTTCTTTAGGGCAGATAGGGCGGTCTGCTTCCTTGGCGACTGAGACAATGCTGCCTCCTTACGATGCCCCAGCTAAAGGCGAGAGCGTGCATGGCGCACGCCGATGATCGTGCTCTAGGGTATACGAAACTTGGGTGCCAACGTGTCACAAACGCATCGCCTACGATTGGCGGTAGGCTGCTTGGGCACCCCCTGCTTTTCTCGGGAGGCGGCCTGTTGAGGCTGGCCCGGTCTGCGCCGAGCGCCTACCATGGACGGGATGCGCCGCTCGCGAGTGGCGCGTGTACCCCACGAGAAAGGTCGTCCTACGTATGAGTGTCGCCTCTGCTAGCGCCGCCCCCGAGGCACGTGTCCGCCTGTTTGCCTACGCTATGCGCACGTTTGATGAGCTGGGCTTTTTTGAGGAGGTCTGCCGCGAGCGGAACGTCGAGCTCGGCTGGACGTCCGACTACCCTTCTCTTGACAACGCCGCCCTTGCTACGGGCTACGACGTCGTGTGCGTCATGCCGTCGACCATCGATCGCCCGCTCATTCAGGCTTGGCTTGACCTGGGCATCCACGCCATTGCCACGCGCAACATCGGCGTGGATCACATCGACCTCGATTCCTGCCGTGACCTGGGCGTTCGCGTCTCGCATGCCACGTACACGCCCGAGTCCGTCGCTGACTACGCCATCATGCTTGCCATGATGTGCCTGCGCCGCATGCCGCAGATCACGGATCGCGCTCGCGTGCAGGACTACACGCTGCGCGGCAAGATGGGTCGCGCGCTGTGCGACTGCACCGTGGGCATCGTGGGCACTGGCCGCATCGGCAGCACGGTGGTCAGCCATCTCAAGGGCTTCGGCTGCAAGATGCTGGCCTACGACGTGCGTGTCAACGAGAGCGTGGCCGCCGACGCGACGTACGTGAGCCTCGACGAGCTGCTGGCGCAGTCCGACGTCGTGACGCTGCACGCGCCGCTGACCGCCGATAACCATCACATGATCGACGAGCGCGCCCTGGGTCTCATGAAGCCCGACGCCGTGCTCGTGAACACGGCGCGCGGCGGGCTCATCGATACGGAAGCGCTCATCAGCGCGCTTGAGGCCGGTCGCCTCTCGGGCGGCGTGGCGCTCGATGTCCTCGAGAAGGAGGACGGCCTGTACTACGCCGATCGCGTGGGCGATGTCATCGAGAACCGTCCGATGGCTATCCTGCGCGCGTTCCCCAATGTCATCCTGACACCGCACACCGCGTTCTACACCGACACGGACGTGCGCCAGATGATCGAGGGCGCTGTCGAGGGCGCTATCGCCATGGTCACTGGGCATGCCGACGAGTGCCGCCTCGTGGTTGCGTAGGCTGCTCAGGCGCTCATGCTGGTTGTAAGGCGGCTCGCGAGGCAGGTGTGCTCGCGGGCCGCTTTTGTCTGGAGGGCTGCGTCTCGCGAGTCCAGCGGGGTTTGCGGCGCGTGCGATAGAGCGCGATGCGCGTGTCGCGCGGGCTCTTTGGGACCGTCATGTTTGCGCTTTCGAGGAGACCGCTGAGGCGCGTGCTGCCAGGGGCTATGGCGCGTGTGCGATGGGCTGCGACGATGGGGGAGGCGGGCCGATGCGGCGGGGACACGACGTGCGGGGATTCGCGCGACGCAACGCGATGCCGATCATCTCGGTGGCCGCTGCGCTGGCGACTTGCGTGATCGTGCCGCCCGATGCCGGTTACGCACGCTATGTCGATGGCGCTACGCTCGGGCGCCTCGCTTGCATGCTGCTCGCCGTGAGCGGCCTGCGCGCGTCGGGCGTGTTCCCGTCGTTGGCCTCGTGGTTCGTGGCGCGCTGTACGAGCGTGCGGGGCGTCGTGGGCTCCATCGTCGGCGTGACCTCGCTGGCTTCGATGCTCGTCACCAACGACATGGCGCTGCTTGCTCTGCTGCCGCTGGGCGCCGCCTGCTTGCTTGCGATGGACCGACGCGAGCTCATCGCTCCCGTGTTCGTGCTGCAGGGCATCGCCGCGAACCTCTGTGGCATGCTGTTGCCGTTCGGCAACCCGCAGAACATCTACCTGAGCGGGATGTTTGGCATCGACTTCAGTGCGTTTGTCTGCGCGATGGCGCCCCCGTTTGCGATTTCGGTTGTCCTGGTCGTTCTGGGCTGTCTCGTCTTGGTACCGCGTGGGCGGACTGTGGCTACGCCGCCCTCGCAGCCGCTTGACAGACAGCGCGCCGCCGCCTATGGGGCGTTGCTCGTACTGTGCGTGGCAACGGTGTTGGGCGTGGTGCCCGTGCCTGTCTGCCTGGCGATCTGCCTCGCTATGACGCTGCTTGTCGAGCGGGGGCCTGCCCTGGTGGTGCGCACGGACTGGGGCCTCATCGTGACGTTCGCGGCGTTCTTCGTGTTCTCGGGCAACCTCGCGCGCGTCGAGGTGGTGCAGGCGGCGTTTGCCGCGTGGCTTGCAGGGGGTGCTTTCGTTCCCGCTGCATTGCTCTCGCAGCTCATCAGCAACGTGCCGGCTGCCATCGTTCTCTCGCGCTTCACGGGCGACTGGGTCGGTCTGCTGGCCGGCGTCAACGCGGGCGGCGCGGGTACGCCCATCGCCTCGCTCGCCACGCTCATCGTGATCGCGCAGTACGGGGTGATCTCTCGCGAGCTGGGGTCGGCGGACTCGCGCCCGACGATGGGCCGCTTCCTGGGGATGCTTTGCGCCCTCAATGCGGCGTGTCTTGCGATTCTCCTGGGCGCTGGCGTCGCGCTCGGCTGGTAGGGAGGCCGACGGGCACGATTTTGGGGGCCAGCTTCGGGTCGCGCGCACAGTTTGCCCTTAAGTGCATGTTTCTTGGGGCTCCCATGTTCGTTTTGCCCCTTAAGTGCACGTTTCTTGGTCACGCAGCGGGGCTTGTGCCGCTGTCGCGAGGACCTGCTGCAGCATAATCCCAGGTAACGCGTCGCGGAGTCTTCCGGGTAGGGCCAGGCTGCGAGCAAGAAACGTGCACTTAACGCCGTTTTTCGCACGCGGCTCGGAAGAAACGTACACTTAAGGCTGTTTTGGGACGGCGTGGCTCGAATCGCAGCCTGCTGTCTAGTTGCGGCGGCGTTTGGCGCGCGGTATTCGCGCGGGCATGGCTCGAGTTACGGGTGTGCCCACGCGGGGGAGGCTGATGGGGCCATGGGGATCGAGGACACATCTCGTGAGGCAGCACGAGCCGGGCGTATCCAGCGGGGAAGCCGCCGCTACAACCGGTGTGCCATGGTGCTGCCTCCGGCATCTGAACTGGAGGGGAAGCACGTCCTCGACCTGGAGTGCCGCGGCGGTCTGGGCGCGTTCAAACTCGCGGAGCTCGTGGGGAAGCGTGGTTTCGTCATCGGCCTCGACTCATCGCTCGCGCACATAGAGAAGGCAATCGCCCGTGCTCCCGAACAGCACTGGGCGGGCGCGCGGTGGCGCGATCACCTGCGCCTAGCGGTCGCGCGCCCCGATAATCTGCGGGCGGCGGGTGTCGAAGACGGTTCCGTCGGCGTCGCCATCATCAACAGCGTACTCAACGTGCTGCCTGATCGCGCGGCTGCCCTGCGGGAGATCGCACGCGTGCTTGCTCCGGGAGGCTATCTCTATCTGGACGCGCTGCTCGCTGTCGAAGAGCTGCCGGCTGAGCTTGCTGCTCGGTTGATGCTCGCGGGCAACGCGTTCGGTGCTGCCCCGATGCGGGCGGCGCTCGAAGAGGCCTTGCGTGTGGCGGGCTTTTCGCAGGTGGCTTGCTCGGATGTTGCCCCGATTCGCCCCGAGCGCGAGGACGCCGATCCTGCGCTCGCGCCCTACGCTTTTGCGAGTGCTGTTGTACAAGCTTGGGTGTAGGCCGGAGACGCTGGGCTCCCGTGCTCGCCCGCTGCTGGCGTTCGTTCCCTATGTCGCCGCGTTTGCTCGCGGAAGTTTGCCTGCCTTCCGGCCAGGGCGCTCATATCGTATCCCGAGTTGGAGAGAACGCTCCTCAGAGGGAAGGACCGCCCCATGACTGCCAATTCCGACGCGCTTCCCTTGCGGAGGGCTTCCGAGTCGACTGTTGCAGGCGCCGCTTCTTGCCCAGCTGCTCGCGGTGACTCCCCCGTGTGCGATGGCACCGAAGAAGCGTCCCAGGGGGAGCGCCTATCGGATGATGCCTTGGATTTCGTGAGCGCGGGCAATGGCATCAGCAGGCCTCCCACTGCGCCTATTCCTTTCTAGCTCGCTCCCGGGCACCCTCTAGGGCGTGCGGGTGGCTGAGGCGTTCACGCCATGTCGCGCCTGACGGAGCTGGCCTCTGCCGCCCGTCCGCTCTCTCCACGCGACGCACGCGCCGACGGGGTACACTGACGCGGCAATGATGGGGCCGAACGTCGCCACGGGCGCGTCTGGTCCCGGGAAACCGACAGTAAGCGCTGCCCAGGGACGCCGCAGCTCGCTCGCCTATTGCGCGGGCGAGGGGCGCGTTCCCCGGCGGCGTCCAGACGTTGAGAGGCGGATATACCATGGCGAACCAGACTGAGGCCGCGCAGCAGCCGGCCGATACTCCCCAGCTCACGGGCATCATCCTGGCCGCGGGCGAAGGCACGCGCATGAAGTCCAAGCACGCCAAGGTCGTCCACGAGGTGCTCGGCCGCCCCATGATCCTGTGGGTCGTCGAGGCTGCGCGTGAGGCCGGCTGCACTCGCATCGTCGTCGTCGTGGGCAGCCACGCCGACGAGGTGCGCGCCCTGCTGGCTGGCGAGTCCGACGTCGAATGCGTCGAGCAGACGGAGCGCCTCGGCACCGGCCACGCCATCCGCGTGGCGCTCGAGCAGACGGGCATCGCGGAGGGCCCCGTTCTCGTGCTGTGCGGCGACACACCCCTGCTGCGCGGCGCCACGCTCGCTCGCCTCGTCGAGGTGGCCACCGCGTCGCCTGACGCGCAGGCTCTCGGCGGTGCCCTCCTCACGATGGAGTACGCCGACCCCACGGGTTACGGCCGCGTCACGACGGGCGCCGACGGCCTAGCCGAGCGCATCGTCGAGCAGAAGGACTGTACGCCCGAGCAGGCCAAGGTCACGACGTGCAACGCCGGCGTCTACTGCTTCGACGCGGCGCTGCTCGCGGCTCACGTCGGCGAGCTCACGCCCAACAACGCCCAAGGCGAGTACTACATCACGGACCTTGTGAGCATCCTGCGCGAGGCCGGCAGCCCCATGGCGGCGCTGAACTGCGAGGATGCCGACGAGCTCATGGGCGTCAACTCGCGCGTCCAGCTCGCTCAGGCCACGCGCGTCATGCAGGCGCGCATCAACGAGGCCCTCATGGCCCAGGGCGTCACGATGGTCGACCCCACGAGTGTGTGGGTGGGTCCCGACGTGCGCATCGGTCGCGACACGACCATCCTGCCGCAGGTCATGCTCATGGGCATCACGGTGATCGGCGAGGACTGCATCATCGGCCCGAACTCGCGCCTCACGGACACGCGCGTCGGCACAGCGAGCGTGCTTGACGAGACGGTGGCTGTCGGTGCGATCGTCGACGACAACGTCGAGTGCGGGCCGCGTGCCTACCTGCGCCCCGGCGCGCACATGATGGACGGCTCTAAGGCCGGCACGCACGTTGAGATCAAGAAGTCCACGATCGGACGCGGCAGCAAGGTTCCGCACCTTTCCTACGTGGGCGACGCGACGATCGGCGAGGGCGTCAACCTGGGCGCGGGCACGATTACCTGCAACTACGATGGCTGCAACAAGTGGGCGACTACCGTGGGTGACCGCACGTTCGTCGGATCGAGCACGATGCTCGTGGCGCCGGTGAACGTCGGCTCCGACTGCACGGTGGGTGCCGGCAGCGTCATCACCACCGACGTTCCCGACGGGGCGCTCGCCGTGGCGCGCGGGCGGCAGATCGTCAAGGAGGGCTGGCTGCCTCGCTGGAAGCGCGAGCAGCGCGACGAGTAAACCGAGGCGTCCGCCATCCCCTCGGCACATACCATGAACCTCGTATGTGCCGTGTAAGACGCACGTTGCCGCGTGTAAGATGCATGTCAGAGAATGTGCCGCCGGTTGAGCCCGCACGTTTGCTCACCGGCGGCTCCGTTTTGCATGCGTCGTCCTCGTCGGTCGGGTTCTCATCAAAGGGAGAGGTGCATTCGTTCACATGGCAGTCATCGAGAAGGGTATGAACATCTTTGCGGGGTCGTCCAACCGGCCCCTGGCCCAGGCTATCGTCGAGAAGCTAGGTACGGATCTTGCCCCGCTGCAGCTCGAGACGTTCGCCAACGGCGAGATCTATGCCCGCTATCCCGAGAGCGTGCGCGGTAGCGACGTGTTCATCATCCAGTCCGAGGCCGGCGAGAAGGTCAACGACCTCCTCATGGAGGTTCTCGTCATGGCCGACGCCGCCAAGCGCGCCTCGGCCCGCAGCGTCACCGCCGTCATCACGCACTACGCCTATGCCCGCCAGGACCGCAAGGCCGCTCCTCGCGAGCCCATCACGGCACGTCTCGTCGCCAACCTGTACGAGGCGGCTGGCATCGACCGCGTCATCACTGTCGACCTGCACCAGGGCCAGATCCAGGGTTTCTTCGATGTCCCGGTGAACCACCTGACGGCGCTGCCCCTGTTCGCCGACTACTACAAGTCCAAGGGCTTCGACATGAACAATACGGTTGTCGTCTCGCCGGACGTGGGCCGCGTCAAGGCGTCCAAGCGCCTGTCCGACATGCTGGGCTGCTCGCTGGCCGTGGCGCACAAGGGCCGTCCGGCGCACAACCAGGCCGAGGTCATGGGCATCATCGGTGAGATCGAGGGCCGCACCTGCATCATCAACGACGACATGATCGACACGGCTGGCACGCTGTGCGGTGCCGTGCGCGAGCTCAAGGCCAAGGGCGCGGGCGATATCTACGTGAGCGCCACGCACGGCCTGCTGTCGGGCCCGGCGTGCGATCGCCTCATGGACGCGCCCATCGAGGAGGTCGTCGTGACCGACTCCGTGCCGCAGGACGCGCACTGCGCCGCGTGCGCCAAGCTCAAGGTGCTTTCGCTGGCCGACGAGCTGGCCCGCGCCATCCAGAACGTGTACACCGAGTCGTCGGTGTCCGGCATGTTCGGCATCAACCCCGAGTTCTAAGAGCTACGGGAGCGAGACGCCGGCAAATTCTGGCTCAGAGCAACAGACAATGGCCCCGGCGGCGGATACCTTGCGCTGCCGGGGCTTTTTGCTGCGAGAATGCGCGCGGGGGGATGGGTTCGCCCGGCGCCGCATGAGGAAGAGGAACGAGAGGTAGTTCCATGGGTTCGTACGGGCGAGACGGTCAGGGCGGCCGCGGCAAGGGCGGTGCCTCCGGTTCCGGCGGCAAGTCCGTTGCGGGGGCGCCCATCGGCATGGTTGTCGGCTTGGGTAACCCGGGCGCGGAATACGCCGCGACGCGACATAACGCCGGCTTTCTCGCGATAGACGAGCTGGCACGGGAGCTGGGCGCGAGCTATTGGAAGACGAAGCCTGGCGCGCTTGTTGCCGAGGTCGCGCTTGGCTCATCGGCGGCTGCGTCGGGAGGTGGCCCGCGCGAGATTGTGCTCGTCAAGCCGCAGGCGTTCATGAACTGCTCGGGCGGTCCCGTCAAGAAGCTGGCGGAGGAGTATCGCGTGCCTGCCGCGGGCGTCCTCGTCATCCACGACGAGCTCGAGATCGACGCCGGAGCCGTGCGCGTGCGCATGGGCGGCGGGCATGCGGGGCACAACGGCCTGCGCTCGTTGTGCGACAAGCTGGGTACGCACGACTTCCCGCGCGTGCGCACGGGCATCGGTCGCCCGCCGGGACGCATGGCGCCGGCGGACTTCGTGCTCAAGGAGCTGCGCGGTCGCGACCTCGAGGACTTCCAGGTTACGGTGGCTGACGCGGCCTCGGCGGCCCGGCTCGCGTTGGAGCAAGGCCTCCCCGCCGCACTCGCGCGCTTCGGCGGAAAGTAAGGCGAGCCCCGGGGCGCGCCGACCCCGTGCGGACGGCGCGGGGGCGCGGCCGGTTCGCCGCTGGTCCCGCGCCCCAGGCTCCAGGGCGCTCCGCTTTACGGCCCCGCGTTGCCGCCCCTCGCGTCCCGGGCCAAGAGCGGCCAGGAATCCCGCCCATGCACGCGCCGCCCGAGCCCGAGATTGTCCGGCGGCTGGCCCCGCGCCGACCTCGCGCGCCCCGGGCGCTCGGGCGGCCAAGAATCCCACTGGTGCATGCGCCGTTTGCGTCCGGGGGAGCCCGACTGCCCTGCTCTGCGCCGATCCTGCAGGCTCCAGATGCCCTGACGGTCAAGAACTGCGCTCGTGTACGTGCTGCACGCGCTCGAAAACGCCCGCTCTACGCTGGTTTTGCACGGACGGCGCGCCTTCGCGGCCAGGAATCCCGCTCGTGCATGTGTCGCCCGAGCCCGGGCCCGCTTGCCCGCCCACTCGGAATCGCGCGACCTGGGCTTTTCCCGAGCGCCGTTGCGCCGGCTCCCAGAGGCGGCATGCACGAGCGGGATTCCTGGCCGAGAATCGGCCCGAGGCGTGCAGACCGTCCCACCCGCCGCCCGCCCGCATACGAAAAGCCCGCCCGACCCCCTCGCGAGAGAGGACCGGGCGGGCTGGTTGGTCGCGCCAGATGGGCAGGCGGCGTTCCTTACGCGTTCACGCTCGCGGCGGCATTCGTGCCGGCCAGGCGGCCGAACGTCAGCGCCGTGCCCAGCGAGATGCCAGCGACGATGACCGGGTAGTCGACCAGGAAGCGGCGGCCCTGGTTGTTGCCGGCGACGTACAGGCCGGGGATCGGCTTAGCCGTGGCGTCGGTGACGCGCAGCTCGTGGTCGCACTCAAGGCCGCCCATCATGACGAGCATGTACTTGCTCGCGCTGAAGGCGCAGGCGAAGTACGGCGGGTTCTCGAGGGCGAACAGACGCTTGGGCATCTTGTAGAAGTCGGTGTCCTCGCCAGCCTTGCACAGCTCGTTGTAGTGCTCGATCTCGGCCAGCGCCGTCTCCTTGGGCAGGCCGATCATGTCAATGAGCTCCTCGAGCGTGTCGGCCTTGTAGTCGACGGCGTCCTCGACCATCTGACGGGTCGTCCAGCCCAGGCCAAAGCCGCTCAGCACGAGTGGGTACTTGTCGACGTCCTCGTCGGCCACGAAGTGGTTCGTGTAGCCGTGGCCGTCGGGCATGTACTGGATCTGCTCAGGCCAGGCGCTGTCGAAGATCTGGTAGGAGCGGATGTCGGCCTCGGCCTTCTCGGGGTCGGTCGAAACGGGCTGGCGGCACAGCATCTGCGTCATGTTCTGGCCAGGCACGTCCTCGTCCATGAAGCGCTTGCCGAGGTTGTTGAGCATCAGGTAGGAATCCACGCCCAGCGCGGCGCCCATGTGGTGGGCCATCGGGGCGTGCGGGCCATTCTCCATGATGCCGCCGGCCCAGATGCCCATGAGGTGACCGTCACCGGTGTCGACGCCTCCGCCGTAGTCGGCGTACTCGGGGGCGTAGTACTCCTTCATGGCCTGGTTTGCGCCGTAGTCGCCGCACGTCAGGACGACAGCCTTGGCGTTCACCTTGATGTAGCCGGCGTCGGTCTTGGCGTAGGCGCCGATGACCGTGCCGTTCTCGTCCTGGATGAGCTGCTCGCCCGCGGCGCCGAAGACGATCTCGCCACCGGCGGCCTTGCCGGCGTCCATGGCGGCCTGGCAGGCCCACTGCATGTTCGGGTTCGTCGTGATGGTGCCGTGGTAGTACGGGTAGAACTCCTCGGAGTAGTCATAGCCCTCGAGCGGCGGGAAGCACTTCGGTCGGATGTAGAACTCCTTGTCCGTCTTCTTCTCGGCGGCCGTGGACTCGAGCACCTCGAAGTCGGCGGTCTCGACGAACCAGTCGAAGTCCTCGCCGGAGTGGTCGTACCAGTAGCTCAGCATCCACGGGTCGATGCGGCTCGTGCACTCCTTCTGCATCTCGTGCATGATGACGGTCTTGGGCGCCCACTCGATGCCGAGGTCCTTCTGGATCTTCGAGCCCACGACGCCGAAGTCGCCGGCCATGTAGATGACGGAGTACGTGTCCTCGGGCTGCTTCTCGAGGGCGATGGTCTTGACGCCGCTCTCGGCCGCGGCCTTGAAGGCGGCCGTGCCGGCGAGGCCCATGCCGATGACGAGGACGTCGCAGTCCTTCTCCTCGACGACGTCGGTCGGGACGGCGGGCTTGTCCAGGAACGCGGGGGTCGCTGCAGCGGCCTGCGTGGCCTCGCCCTCGGTGGCGAAGGCGCTTGCGGCGCCCGCAGCCATACCGGCGGCAGCCAGGCCGGCGGCGCCGGCGACGAACCCGCGACGGGAGATGTTCTCAGTGCTCATGTGACGTCCTCCTTGATTGAAGGGATTGCGTAACGCCTCGACGCTGATGCTCGGGGCGCGCATACCAAGGAGAACTCTACGGGCTCGGGGAATCGACATGTGCGAGCATGCGTATGAAACGTGCCCGCCTGGCTCCTACGATGCATAGTATGAGGCAATTTACCTGCGGTTATGCGCTGTCAAGAGCGGGGGAGCGCGCCTCGTTTTGGCCGCGCGACGCATGCGGGACAGATGCTTGGGGCGTCCTTGCGCGATGACGCTGATCGGCTTGGTGGGCCCCTAAAACGAGAAAAGAGGGCCTCCTCTGGTCAAAAGTACCGTGCTTTGCGAGATCACCCTGGGGACGTGAGGTGCCCATCCGCAGGAGCAGATTCGGCGACCTGCGATTTTGCCGAGCGCCGGCGGGCGAGGAACCCGCTCGAGCCCCGCGGCAGCACGCTTTCTCGACAAGAGCCTCGCAAAGCGGCCCACTTTTGGCCAGAACGCCTCGCCTTTTTCCTGATTTGCGGTGCTGACGGTGTGAGGTTGCGGTGTCGGCCGCACACGTGGGGAGCCGCCCGCCCCGCCATACGGTTCGCTGACCGAGCATTAAGGTCACATTAAGATTTCTGAACATGCCAATCGGGATCGCTGATACCATGCTCAGCCATCAAAATCGCTGGTAGGTCCCCTATCTTGTTGAAGCGAGGTGCAGACATGGCATCCACGATGGCCCCCTCGACGGCGTCCTGTTGTTACGACTCGTTGTACGCGCGCGAGGCGGAGCTCGACGCTGCCGCGCCTGTCGATCCTATCCAGATGCCGAGCGCCGGCGCCCAGGCTGTCGTGCGAGCCCTTCTTGCGGCCCACGAGGGCTGGTTCGATGTCGAGGGCCCCGCTCTTATCGCCGGGCGCCGCTTTGCGGGCCATGCGACGTACCGCGAGCATGGCGAGAAGTATGTCCTCTCAAAGAAGGCGAAGCTCTGGGAGGTCGATACCGGCGAGCACCTGCTGTTTGACGCCGTCCCTCACCTAAGCGCTGCCCTGCTCGCTAACTACGTCACCTTCATGCGAGACGCCGCCGTGGCAGAGCTCGTCCATCCGGCTCCCAACCACATGTCTACGAATGTTGGCCTCGTGCTCGTTGCTGACGCCGTGGACGAAGAGGCGGCCCGCGTCCTGCGTTCCACGCGGTACCGCAAGAACTACCGCTTCGGCGTGTGGGGCTGGACCGACCTGCGCCTCGCGGCTATCAATCTTTCTCGCGCAGCCTCCGGCTCCGACGTGGGCCGCGCACCTACCTCCCCGGCGCGGGCCCGCCTGTTCGGCTCCCGCCCTTCTCGCCCCCCGAGGGCCATCCGCTCGGCCGTTATCACGAACGGCGCGGGCAAAACCCTGCGTACGACGCTCGAGGCGAACATGGCCGCCTCGTCGCCTGCGATAGATCTGCCCCTGCGCACTTCCTGCGCGACACTGGAGAAGGAGGACATCTAGATGAACGCCATGCTGATCCTGATCGTAGGCATCGTCGTCCTCGTCGTGGGATACATCTTCTACGGCGGGTGGCTTGCCAAGCAATGGGGCGTCAAGGCCGATCGTCCCACGCCCGCGCACGAGCTCGAGGACGGCGTGGACTACGTTCCCGCCAAGCCCTACGTCGTGCTCGGCCACCACTTCTCGTCCATCGCCGGCGCGGGCCCCATCAACGGCCCCATCCAGGCCGCGGTGTTCGGCTGGGTGCCCGTGCTGCTCTGGGTGCTCATCGGCGGCATCTTCTTCGGCGCCATGCACGACTTTGGCGCCCTGTTCGCCTCGATTCGCCACAAGGGCCAGACGCTGGCGACCGTCATCCAGGAGAACATCGACGGCACGGCCAAGAAGCTGTTCTGCGTCTTTGCCTACCTCACGCTTATCCTCGTCGTGGCCGCGTTCGCGTCCATCGTTGCCGGCACGTTCGCCGTGGTTCCCGTTGACCCGACGGCCGCCAACGCCGCCACCGTCGAGGCGACGAACCTCGCCAACCGCCAGACGGCCATGATCTCCCTACTGTTCATCGTTGCCGCCGTCATCTGGGGCATCGCCCTGCGCGGCCGCAACATCCCCGGCCCGGTGAACATCGGCCTGGCCCTCGTCGTCATCGTGGCCGTCGTGCTCATCGGCTACAACCTGCCTATCATCTCGCTCGACAACACGACGTGGATGATCATCGTGGGCATCTACATCCTTGTGGCATCCGTTGCCCCGGTGTGGATCCTGCTGCAGCCGCGCGACTACCTGTCGAGCTATCTGCTGTACGGCATGATTGCGCTGGCGCTCGTCGGCATCATCGGCGCTGGCATCATGGGCGGTGCCACGAACCTGGACATCCCCGCGTTCACCGGTTTTGTCGCCGAGAAGGGCGAGAGCCGCGTCGCCACGACCGGTTTCCTGTTCCCGGCGCTGTTCATCACTATCGCGTGCGGCGCTATCTCGGGCTTCCACAGCCTCGTGGCGTCGGGCACGACGTCCAAGCAGCTCGATCGCGAGTCTGAGGCCCAGCCCATCGCTTACGGCGGCATGCTGCTCGAGTGCCTCGTCGCCATCATCTCGCTGTGCGCCGTCGCTTTCGTGTTCACCGGCTACATGGACGGTACGTACGCCTCGCCGACGCAGGTATTCGCTGACGGCCTGTCGAAGATGCTCGCACTCATCCCCGGCCTGTCCGGCGCGCAGGGCATCGCGTACTCGCTGCTCATCCTCGCTGTGTCCGTGTTCTGCCTCACGTCGCTCGACACGGCTACGCGCCTGGCTCGCTACATGTTCCAGGAGCTGTTCACCCCGGCCGGCGTGGAGCCGAGCGATCTCACCGGTTGGCGTAAAGTGCTGACGAACCCGTGGGTCGCGACGGTCATCACCGTCGTGCTGGGCGTGGCGCTGGGCATCACCGGCTACCAGCTCGTCTGGCCGCTGTTCGGTGCTGCCAACCAGCTGCTGGCCGCCCTTGGCCTGCTCGCCGTGTGCGCGTGGCTGGGCAACGCGGGCAAGAACAACAAGATGTTCTACATCCCGATGGTGTTCATGCTGCTCGTGACGCTGACGTCGCTCGCCATGACCGTGTGGGCCAAGCTGACGGCCGTCATCGCTGGCGCGATCACGCTGGCCAACGTGCTGCAACTCGTCATCGGCGCACTGCTGTTCGTGTTGGCCATCGTGCTCGCCGTCAAGGGTGCGCGCGTCATCTTCGGCGGCAAGAAGGTCGCCCAGGCGTAAGGGGTTCCGGGACACGCTTGCGGCCCCATCTCAAGCGCATGCGTCGCAGCTAGTTTGAGGCCGGTCATCTCCTTTGCGGAGGTGGCCGGCCTCTTTGCGTGTGCTTGCGGGCCGTATCCTACGCGAAAAGGCTAGCGAGGATGTCGGCAAACTCCTCGACGAGGGGGCTTGTACGCGCCTTGAGCCAGAAGGCGTAGTAGTCGTGGCTCAGGTGGCGTAGGCGCGGCCCGCTCGTCCTCGCGGCCCCGTCGGGGTTTGGCCCCACGAGCGGGATGCGGCGGATGACGGTACCCGACGGGGCCGCGTCTTCGCGCCGCTCCACCGGCAGGAAGCCGCGGTTACCCGCCACCATGAAGCGGGCTTGCTCCAGCGTCTCGGTCGAGAGACCATGCAGCCAATAGCATGTACCACGCTACGAAGTTCGGCATCGAGGGCTTCTGCGAGTCCGTTGCCCAGGAGGTCGCGCAGTTTGTTATCGGCGTGACGATCGTCGAGCCAGGCGGGGCGCGCACGGAGTTCCGCTATGGGAGCGCCCGAGTGGCGGAGCTCATGCCCGAGTACGCGAGCTGCCATGGCTTCCTCGACATGCTTGACCTGGCCAAGGGTCTTGCTCCGGGTGACCCCGCGCTCATGTGTGAGCGCATCGTCGAGAGCGTCGAGGTGGAGCCCGCGCCATTGCGTCTCGTGCTGGGGGAGCGCGCCCTGTCCGAGACGATCCGCGTCACGGAGGAGCGCCTCGAGAGCTTCCGCACGATGGGTGAGCTTGCAGCCTCGGTTGACGTGCCCCCTCAGGCATAAGGGGGCGTGGTCCGGGGCCCTCTGGCACCGTTTCCGCCTTTCGGAGCCACTCGCGAGGGCAGAGCAGGGCAGCCAATGTCCCCGTGGCCAAAAGTGGCCAGCTTTGCGAGTCAATTCGGCATGCATGCCTTCGAAAGCTGGGCCCCTGCCGACGTCCACCTGGGCTTTCTCTCGCGCTGACACCTCGCGGGGGCTTCTGAGCGCCCCGAGGACTCGCAAAGCTAGGTACTTTTGGCCATCTGGGGCCCGTTTCCCACTGCTCTGGGTCTCGGCTGCCTGCTCGGAGCGCATCCATGCCTGGCCTTGTCCACATTTGCCCTCTGCGGCGTGCAGCGCCCGGCCACTCTGTCTCGATGCCGCCGACTGCCCCCGTGATACACTCCAGACGGGTCGGGGGCAAGATGGGTGTCCCCATATGTGGCGGGCATCTTGGCGGAGGCTAACACCTTGATGGAAGCAGATATCTCAACGGGCCGCTTCGCCGAGCTCAATTGTGTGAGCAAAAAGACGCTGCGTCTCTATCGCGAGATGGGGCTCCTTGTGCCCGCGCGCGTAAACGAGGAGACCGGCTACGGTTTCTACTCGCTTGACCAGTGCTCGACAGTTGACCTGATTCAGCAGCTCCAAAACCTCGGCGTGCCCCTTGCTCGCATCAAGGAGGTATTTGACCATGATCAGCGCGGGCTGTCTGCCGTGCTGCTTGAGCGCCTCGAGGCCATTAAGTGGCAGGCGCTCGACATACTCATTGCCCGCCAGAATGCCGAGCAGCTACTGTCCAACTGCCGCTGGTGCCATCACGAGCCCATCTATGACATGCCGATTCTTGAGCACCTGCCTGCTCGGCATATGCTGACGTTCCCGATTCTCAACCCGGCTTCGGTGAGGGTTGCTGATGATGCTGTCACCGCAATGCGTGAATGGGAGCTCAATCTTCGCTACACAAAGCGGCACATAATTGATCGCGGGCTGCCTCTGTCGATCTTCCATCACGTGGGGTGTCGCATTGCACGGGACGACCTTGAGCGGCGGGAATTCAATCTGGACGCTTCGTTTGTCTTTATTGATGTTGACGAGGTTGCTCGCTGTTGTGAAGCGCAGACGTTTCCCGCTGGCGAGTATGCAACGATGTACAAATCGGGCTACTCGGGACGCGATGGCCGTAACGCCGAGCTCGAAGGCCTCGGCGTGCTTTTAGACTATGTTGCCGAGCGTGGCTTTCACGTGGCGGGTGACTACTATGGCCAGGTTATCGCCGAAACGCCCGCCTTTCATTGCGAGGGTCGTGAGATGTTCTTTAAGCTAGCCATTCCCGTGCGTCTTGACTAAGTAGGGCTCCTGTATGCCAAGCGCATCAGGGCCTATGCCCGTTCTCGCCGATGTGCCTGCCACAAGACAGAGCCGATTCCGTAGAGGGCCGACTCTGCCTTGTGTCGATTGGGTTGCGGCACCGAAGGGGGAGCAACCCTCTTCGGTGCCCATCAACCTCCTACGTGAGCGCAACCTTGATATGAACGCGACCGGCTTCGGGGGTCAGGCGCCCGTCGGCGGACTCGGCACGGATAAGCAGCTCGTAGTCGCCTGCCTCAGGGGGCGTAAACGAAAACGACCAGTTTACGTTGCGGTCGAGATCGGCGCCCTCGGTCGCATGGCCTGCCCACGTGGCACCTCCGTCTGCGGAAAACAACATCCGCGCGATGGGCGCCGTAAAATCCTGCGCATACCCCTGAACCGTAACCTGTTGTCCCACGCGACCGGCTATTGTCCCAATCAAGCCAATCCACCTCCGGGTGCTTGCTCGTTTTGCCTGTGTCTAGCAGGCGCCTGGTCTATGCGCCGGCAACGATCCCCACGTTGGGCTGGTTCGCCTCGGCTCCTATGGTCGGGGGTGCCGGCGGCTCGTCCTGTTCGGTGATGAGGATTTCCACGATGTCGCGTGCAAACGATCGGGCCGACGTACCGCCGAGCCACAGCTGGTTTGCGCAGCCCACCGCCTCCATCGCCGGTTCGCCGTTCAGCGCGGTCACGACGATGCCACGGTGCTGCAACACGTAGAAGAGCGGCATGGCGACTTCGTAGCCGTCAGAGCAAACGAGCGTGATTGTGTTGGCCTCCTCTGTTGGTTGGGCCGCTTCGACGAGCGCTGCCAGCTCAAAGCCTTCGACCGCTGCATTGGCGCTCGCCAGACCGTCTGCGGGATTTCCGGCACACGTGCAGCCCATCGTTATGCTGACAGGCGCCTGATCCTCAAGCTGCCCGACGTCGTAGGCACCGGGGTTGGCAACATTGCCGTTTACAAGAATCTGACAGATGGCGTCAACCGTACCCTCGGTCTCAACTTCGCGGGATAGCCCTCCTGCGTTCGCTTCGTCAACTTGTGCTCCGCAAAGCACGCGCGATGCGCCATAAAGTGACTTGGATAGCGACGCGTTGTCTGTATTCACGCCCTGATCCCAGGCGAATGCCCCCTGGATATCGTGGATCGAGCGAAGGCTCGTCGGGGCGTTCCATGTGGGCGCTTCCCTGACCGATGCCTCTGCGCCGGGCGCATTTGCCTGGATCGTGCCTGCGGCTTCGCTGGCGAGTGTGATGTGCCCCGCCAGTCCGAGCGTCGCTATCGAGGCGAGTGCGACTGTGCCAGCCAGTGCTCCCTGTTTGCCAAATGCGCTCGTTGCGTTGCGCTTTGCGTTCATGAGGACGCTCCTTCTCCTCTTGCGAGGTCGTCTACGCTGCGTTTTCTTCGATGGCGGACATGTCGGAGGTCGCGTTGAACATGATCTCAACGGGCTCCTCCGTCACGAGGCCGCTCTCGCTTTCGCATCGGACAGACAGCACATAGGCGGCGTCAGTCTCGGGAGTGAACGAGAAGTGCCAGATGACCCAGTTGTCAGGCGTGGAATCCGACGTGTCGAAGCGCGTCCAAGTGGCGCCACCATCCATCGAAAACTCAACCGCGACGATCTTCTGGTCCATGGCGTCTGCGTACCCGCTGAACTCGTATGGCTGGCCCGTTTGGATGACCTGGCCTTCGCTGAAGTTGAAGATGCCGGCGATGGGCTGATAGCCGCCGCTGCCGGAGTCCTCCTCATCTTCTGAGGCCGGAAGGACGGAGATGTCGCTGACCTGCTTGACGCACTGGCCGGCACCGGCATGGGGCACAATAACCTGCACGGGATATCCCTGTGCCCAGGGAAGAGGCTCCCCGTCAATCTCGTAGCACAGGTAGACGTCGCTGTAGTACTTGTCCTTTACCGCCGTGCCCGTAAATCCGTCGGGGGCGCTGACCTGCACCCCGCCAAAATCCTTGCTATCGGGATCAATCCCGGCCGCCTCGAGAAGGGCGCTGAGCGGAACTCCGGTATAGACAGCGTTGCTGATGAGGGGGCCACCCGTCGGGTTGAACACGCAGTGCATCTTGAGCGGAAGCGTGACGCTGTCGAACTGTTCGATGATGTCGGGCAGCGTCCACGTTGTTGTCTTGCCGTCGAGATCGGTGACGGTGATGGTCCATGAGTCGAACGTCTCCTTGTCGAGCGGAGCGTTCTCTGCCGTCTTGTCGTGGCGCAGGTAGTCCAGGTCGTAGCTATTCCAGTCGAAGTCGAAAACGCTGTCGATGGGCGTCGTGAGGTCCTGATCGTAAGAGAAGACGCCCTGAACGTCAGCTATGGGCACGATCCCGCGCAGCTGATCGTGCTTGGCCTCGTCCCACAGCTGCATGCCATCACCGGAGCCCGTCGCAACATGACAGTTCCAGCAGTCTGCCTGGCCCGTGCTGTGGATACCGTGGATGAGGGATCCGAACGACTCCTGGTTCGTGATGTAGCCGAAGCTGAATACGCTTGT
Source organism: Coriobacteriia bacterium (assembly GCA_018368455.1). Classification (NCBI taxonomy): domain Bacteria; kingdom Bacillati; phylum Actinomycetota; class Coriobacteriia; species Coriobacteriia bacterium. The sequence goes on along the minus strand of JAGZEG010000002.1, from coordinate 133,193 downwards.
GTGGCAGTCGATGCACATTTGTACGGTGGTCTGAATGCCGTAGTCGTTCGTGATGTCAACGTGCGAGTAAGTCATTGTGTTGAGCAGCTCGGCCAGATCGGGATGGCAAGAGTTGCACCCTCGGGCGTCGGCCTTGAGGTAATACGTGTTGTATGGGACGTTTTCCTCAGGCAGGTGGTACGTGTAGGATGTGTCGAGCGTTGTGTGGTTGTCGCCTTCGGTGGGCGTGCGCTGGACGAGGGTGCCGTCAGCTAGGCGCGTCACCTCAGGTGCATAGACGGTGTAGACGTCTTCGCCGGATGGCGACTCCTCGGCTGCTGAGGCGGCAGAGGCCCCTCCTAGCCCGAGTGTCGCGGCAAGACACAGCGCAAGCGCGAGCGTTGCCCTTCTGCTCTTTTTTGGTTGCATGTGCTTCTCCTCCCTCAAGGGTTGCTATGCCTTCCGGCGGCGTTGCGGCGTTGTCGAGTGGGCCACCTTGCAGGGCGTGCCGCGTTGGCGGGCGGGCGCAGACGATCCGACGAAAGGTTGGGCGAGTACGATACGGTGTGCCCCTTGGGCTTGCGCAAGAGGCTACTTTCCGGGGGAGGGGCGCCCCGTTTTTGAGCGCGTATCCTCGTAAGGGCCGCCATCGCTGCTCATTTATCTCCACCTGTTGCTCAAAATCCGCCTCATGTGAGGCCTGAAGGACGTCTGTTGTGCCGTGCCCCTGGGGCACGCTTTTGGGTGTCTGCGAAGGTTTGGGTGTCGGGGTGCTCTGTGGGTCTCGGCTGTCCGCGCGCCTCGCGACCCCCGCCCGCTCCCGTCGCCCCTTCTCGCGGGCATCTTCTATGGTGCCGCTTGCGCCCGTCGCCTCAGGGCCGCGCTTGTGGCATGCTACGGCTCAGTGACGCGTCTCTTGCCCCGGTCACCACCGGGAGGAGGCGCCTAAAACCGTACACAGGCTCCACGTAGGCAGGAGAAGTGCCATGCTTTCAGAGCGCATGCTCACCAAGGTCATCAAGGTCATGACGAAGCGCGAGCTCGCGCTCAAGCCGACTGACGAGCAGTTCTTCCCGGCTCCCAACCCGGGCGAGCGCTACATGCTCTACATGCACGTGCCGTTCTGCGAGCGCCTCTGCCCCTACTGCAGCTTCAACCGCTACGCCTTCCGTGAGGACATCGCCCGCCCCTACTTCGAGCACATGCGCAAAGAGATGCTCATGGTGAAGGACCTCGGCTACGACATCGAGAGCATCTACTGCGGCGGTGGCACGCCCACGATCCTGCTCGACGAGCTGTGCAAGACGCTCGACCTGGCTCGCGAGACCTGGGACATCAAGGAGGTTGCCTCCGAGACGAACCCCAACCACCTCACGAAGCCCTACCTCGAGCAGCTCACGGGTCGCGTCCAGCGCCTGTCCGTCGGTGTCCAGAGCTTCAACGATGACCTGCTCAAGCAGATGGACCGCTACGAGAAGTACGGAAGTGGCGAGGAGATCAAAGAGCGCATCGCCGAGGCCGAGCCCTACTTCGACCTGCTCAACGTCGACATGATCTTCAACTTCCCCTCGCAGACGGAGGACATTCTGCGCAAGGATCTCGAGACGCTTATCGAGATCAACGCGAAGCAGACGACGTTCTCGCCGCTCTACGTCTCGTCAGCTACGTCGCGCAAGATGCAGGCGACGCTTGGCAAGATGGACTGGGATCGCGAGTACCGCTTCTATCGCATCATCGACGACACGCTGGCTGGCGGCGACAATCCGCGCTACCACCGCAGCACGATCTGGACATTCAGCCTCAACGATGGTTCGGCTGCCGCGGCGGGGGCGCAGGCCGGCGCGGGCGACATGATCTGCGGCGGGCGCTCGGCGGGTGACGGTGCCCAGGCCAAGCCGGCGCACATCGAGGAGTACCAGACGAACTACGACGAGTATCCTGCTATCGGCAGCGGCTCTGTCACGCACCTCAACGGGAACCTCTACGTCAACAACTTCAGCATCAAGGACTACAACGCGGCCATCGACGCCAGCCATATGTCCATTATGGGCAAGTCGGTCATGAGCAAGCGCGACCTCATGCGCTACAGCTTCCTCGTGGAGCTCTACAAGCTGCGCCTCGACAAGAAGGCGTTCGAGCGCCGCTACGGCTGCACTGTCGAGGCCGGCCTGCCGATGGAGATGACGTTCATGCGGGCCAACAAGGCGTTCGCGACGAACACGGCCGAAGAGCTCACGCTGACGCCCATGGGCCGCTACCTGACGCTCGTCATGTACCGCCAGTTCCTCAGCGGCCTCAACAACCTGCGCGACCAGGCCCGCGCCGCGCTCAAGGGCGAGGAGAGCAAGCTCACGTTTGGCGACGGCACTCAGCTGTAAGAGATGCGCCCCGGTCCGGTTGCTCGCTGCCTCGCGGTTGGACCGGGGCACGCTGGGCTCGCGTGAGGTAGGCGTCCCCACTGGGGAAAGCGTGACTTTGCAGACGCGCGGCGGGTATGCGGCCAAAAAGTCGAGCCGTGTATGGGGCCCTCTGGGGGCGCCTCCCCTCGGGCCGCCGTGCGACTCCGCAAGTTAGCTTCCGGCCTGCACAATCGTACGGCACAGCTTAACTTTGCGGATCCCTACGAAATCCCGTCAACCGCGCACCAGATGCCGCCTATTCACGATCGGCATTTCGGGCCACGAAAGCGTCGCTCCTCGCCGGCCTATGCCCGCGCCGCCGCCTTTCGCATCCTCGTGAAGAAGAGCCCCAGCACGACGACGGCGAGCGTCACCTGCAGAGCGTTCATCGCGCTGAACGTCGTCGTGATGGCCGCCGCCTCTCCCATTGCCGGCGTCATGAGGTCCATCATCGAGAAGAACGCTGCGTTGACGCCCGCCGCGCCCGTCATGCGCAACGTGCTTGACACGGCCGTCCCCTGCTTCGCGTTGCCGAGCTGGTTGATGCCCCACGTCGTCAGAACCTGGTTGAGGCAGGCCGTTCCCGAGAAGCGCAGCGTCTGAAAGGCGATGGGCATCCATAGCGGACTGTCCGGCTCGAGCGTCGACAGCAGTCCCGACGCGCTGATCATCAGCGCGAACCCCACGATGACGATGCGCCTCGGCCCGTTCCGGTCGAGCAGGCGTCCGGCGATTGGCGAGAGCACGGCCATGGCCAGCGCGCCGGGGAGCATCGTGAGGCCCGACAGCGTGGCGGAGTATCCCTGCGCATCCTGCACGAACAGGCACACGAGCGCGTTGATGGCCAGGATGGAGCCCTGCAGCAGGACGACGGCGACGCATGCGAGGGCGAATGGCCCGTTGCGCAGCGTGCGTACGTCGAGCAGGGGCTCGTCGATGTGTAGCTGCCGGCGCACGAACACCGCGCCCATCGCAACGCCCACAAGCACGGGCCCCCACGTCTGGGGGGCAGCCAGCCCGAACGTACCCATGTCAGACAGCCCAAACACGATGGCTATGGCTGTGACGCTCGAGAGTACGAACGAGGGGACGTCCAGGTGGCAGGGGCGGGCGTCGTCAGGCACGCGGCGCAGCATGACGAACGAGGCCGCGATGCTCAGCGCTGCCATGGCGCCTGTGATGGAGAAGATGCTGCGCCAGCCGAGTGTGTCGGTGAGAATCCCGGCGAGCACGGGCCCGACGGCGGGGGCGATGGACACGGCCATCATCGCGACGCCCATGGCCTCGCCGCGTCGGTGGTAGGGGAATATGCGGAACACGACGAGTTGGACGACGGGGATGGCGATGCCTGAGCCGCATGCCTGCACGACGCGTCCGAGTACGAGCACGACGAAGTTGTCCTGCAGAGCTCCGATGGCCGCGCCGAGCGCGAACACGCCGAGCGCCGAGCAGAACAGTGGCCGCAGCCGGAAGCGCGTCATAAAGAAGGCCGTGAGCGGGGCCATGACGCCGAGGAACAGCGTATACGTCGTCGTGAGCCACTGGCCCTGGCTGGGCGTGATTCCGAACTCGCGCATGATGACCGGAAGCGATGACGTCATCGTTGAGGCGTTAAGCGCCGAGGCCATCTGTCCGACGACCATGGCGCCCAGGATGGCCCAGGCGAGTCGGGATGTCAGGCCGTAGGGAAACGCATCCGGGTCATCGGGAGCGGGCGTCTCTGCGGGACGGGGGACCTGGCTGGTGACGGGCGACGGCCCTGAGGACGCGGGCGCGGCCCGCCGATCGGGTGCGCTTGCCGTTGCCACCGCCGGGGCGGCGTTGGGCTGCTCGCGATGCGCCTGTTCTTTCCTGCCTGCCGTACGCCCCACCTCCCCGTCTTGTCCTTCGTACTCTACTCGCGCTCCTGTCGGGAAATCGTGGATAACTTGCGATCAAAAAGTTCCGAAAACTTTTGCTAGACAAGGCGGGTAAAGGTATGCAAGAATACCTCCCGCAGCACGCAAGGGAACGCCGACGAGCTTCACCGGCACCGAGCGTCGCAGCTATGGGGTGGTAGCTCAGCTGGTTAGAGCGCCGGCCTGTCACGCCGGAGGTCGCGGGTTCGATCCCCGTCCATCCCGCCATAGCGACTTGCCAAGCCCGAGGTCTTACGGCCTCGGGCTTTTTTGTGTTCACGAGATGAATGCAGCAAAGGCCACGGATGTGAAACCGTCGGCGCAGGGCATCATTGCGCGGGAGAGTGGCGCGTTCCAAACTCGCGCGTCTTAGTGCACGCTGCATGGTGGAGAGCCAATGCGGGTCGAGTAGTGTTAACGGGAGGGGAGCGATGGACGAGGCACGGCGCCAGAAGCCTGTGGAGAAGGCGTGCACGCGCATCGCGGTATTCGACCTTGACGGAACGTTACTCGATGGCCAGTCGGGGACGCTCGTCCTGCGGTACCTGCTCCGGCATCGCTTGCTGTCGGGCAAAGCCGGCTCCAAGGCGGCCTGGTGGGGCGTTCGCTACAAGCTACACCTGCCCTATCGCCAGTCAGAGGTGCGCGAGATCATCTTCGAGGAGCTGCGTACGCTGCCTTCCGAGCGCATTGGGCAGATCATGCGCGACTTTCACAACGAAGTCATGGTCCCGCTCTATCGCAAAGACGGCATCGCCGAGCTGCGTCGCCGGCGCGAGGCGGGCGAGTTCACCATTATCGTTTCCGCCACATTCAACGCTATCGCTCAGGCCGCCTGCGCCTACTTGGGGGCTGATGCTGCGCTCGCTACGCTTATGGAGCGCGACGAGGAGGGGCACTTTACCGGGCGCGTCCAGGGGGAGGTCACGGCGGGCCCCGAAAAGGTGCGGCGCGTGCAGGCCTTTGCTGACGAGCGCTTTGGCGAAGGCGCCTGGGAGGTTGTCCGGGCCTACGGCGACCACTACACCGACTTGCCTCTTCTCGAGATGGCGCGCTCCTGCTTTGCCGTCGACCCTGGTCCCACGCTGCGTCGTGAGGCCGAACGTCGCGGCTGGCCTCAGCTGATGTGGAAGTAGGCCGTCTCGCATGGCGACGAAGCGGCCTATTCAGCCTCCCGAAATACCGCTCAACGTGCCCGCGTTCCAGGCGAAGATCCGCGAGGAGGGGGCCCGCACGTGGCGCGACCTCCCCTGGCGGCACACGCATGACGCGTACGAGATCTGGATCTCCGAGGTCATGCTCCAACAGACGCAGGTCGCCCGCGTGCAGACGCGCTGGGAGGAGTGGCTCGACCGCTTCCCGACCGTCGATGCGTTGGCTGTGGCGAGCGACGCCGACGTGCTGGCCGCCTGGCAGGGGATGGGCTACAACCGACGGGCGCTCGCCCTGCACGAGGCGGCCCGGCGCGTGTCCGAGGATCACGGCGGCGCGTTTCCCCGAGAGCGTGAGGCTCTGCTGGCCCTGCCGGGCGTCGGCCCCTCCACGGCGGCGGGCATCCGGGCCTTCGCCTTTGATGAGCCCGACGTCTACCTTGAGACGAACGTGCGCGCCGTCTTCATTCACGAGCTGTTCCCGACGGCGCAGGCGGTGGCCGACGCCTCGCTCGTGCCGCTCGTGCGCCAGGCATGCTCTGCGACTGACGTGCGTGGTTGGTACTACGCGCTGCTGGACTACGGAGCCTGGCTCAAGCGCTCTATTCCCAACCCGACGCGCCGCGCGACGGCCTACACGCGGCAGTCGCGCTTCGAGGGCTCGCATCGCCAGAAGCGCGCCTTTGTGTTGCGCGCGCTGCTTGACGCCCGCCAGACCGGTGCACAAGGCGGCATGGCTGCGCCCGAGCTTGCCGACGCGCTGTCGGCGGCCGAGCTCAAGGCGGGACGGGCGGCTGTGGATGAGAAGGATGTCGAGGCCATCTTGGCCGAGCTGGCGCGCGAGGGGTTCTGCCGCGTATCGGGCGGGCTGTGGCATGCCGGTTCGGGCGCGTAGGCTGCAGCGCGCTGCCGCAGCTCATTGCCCATAAGATAACCAAAGTAAACACGTAGAAAGCGTGGCGGGATGTGCCCGGCGGGCGCTCGCGGAGGCATCCGGGTACCATTATTAGGAATCTGTACGAGGTCAACCAGACCTCGGGAGACGAAGAAGAGGAGAGGGACCATGGATCTCAAGGGTTCGCAGACCGAGAAGAACCTGCAGGCCGCTTTCGCCGGCGAGTCGCAGGCGTCCATGAAGTACGGCTACTATGCCAAGAAGGCCCACAAGGAGGGCTACGTCGGCATCGAGGAGATCTTCAACGAGACGAAGGGCAACGAGGCTGCCCACGCCAAGCTGTGGTTCAAGTATCTCCACGGCGGCGACGTCCCCACGACGGCCGAGAACCTGAAGGACGCTGCTTCCGGCGAGAACTACGAGTGGACCGACATGTATGCCGGTTTCGCCGAGACGGCCAAGGCCGAGGGCTTCGACGAGATCGCGGCCAAGTTCGCGGCCGTGGGCGCCATCGAGAAGGCTCACGAGGAGCGCTACAACAAGCTGCTCGCCCGTCTCGAGAGCGGCGAGGTCTTCAAGCGCGAGGACGTCGTCGTGTGGAAGTGCTCCGTCTGCGGCCATCTGCATGTGGGCAACGAGGCCCCGAAGGTCTGCCCCGTCTGCGGCCACCCGCAGGCGTTCTTCACGCAGCAGAGCATTAACTACTAAGTCGAGGGGCGGTGTGCTGGGACGGGGCCGCTGACAGGTGACTGCCTGGCTCGGTCAGTCCTCGTACCGCAACGTTGGAGGGGCAGGGGTTGCGTTTCCTGAAGATGGGAACGCGCCCCTGCCCCTCCTCGTTGCACTGCGGAATCTCGCCCTGCAGTCACCTGTCAGCGGCCCCTGCGCGCCGTCCTCGCTTCTCCGTGGGGGGAAAGGTCAAGGGCGTGGGGCCGGCGAGGGAAGGGTCGCGGGCTGGTGCGGGGGTCGCGGCCCCAGAAGTCGAAGGGCGTGGGCGGGGGCGCGCATCGCTGCGCTCGCGCTTGGAGGAAGGGCGGCTTGCTTGCTGGGGAGCGCCGCTTTCTCGGGCGCGCGTCGCTGCGCTTGCGCTTGGAAGAGGGGGCGCCGGACGATTGGGAGCGCCGGCTGCTCGGGCGCGCATCGCTTCGCTCGCGCTTGGAGGAGGGGCGGCTTGTTTGCTGGGGAGTGCCGCTTTCTCGGGCGCACGTCGCTTCGCTCATGCTTGCGATTCCCTGAGTGAACTCGTAGGATTTGTGTGCGGCGGCAGACGGTATTGCCTACATCCCCGTATGCTAGAATCATACATGTGCAGTACAGACGTTGTTACGCATTTTTAAGAACGTAACAACGCGCTGGCTCAATTGTGATTATTTGAGTCGCGCTTCCCTTGCTGGCCCGATGTTTTGCCCTCTGGGACAAACCATCGGGCGATTGTCGTTTGCAAAGAGGGGCGTGTCTGAAATAATGGCGGTACCACTTTGTGGGCATGTCCTACCTGCGGTTTTAATGCCAGCAGAAGGATGTGTTTAAAAGGAGAGGGGGGCTTTGAGCCCCACGGTCGCACGTTGAGGAAGAGGGAGGTGTTTGAATGGCAACACAACAGGTCGTCGAGGCAAGCAAGGCTGAGTCGATCCTGGAGTCCCGCGGTATCTCCCGTCGCAGCTTCCTCAAGTATTGCGCCGGCCTCGCCGCGATGATCGGTCTTTCCGAGGTGGCGGCCCCGCAGGTCGCCAGCGCTCTCGAGAATGTGATCGGTCAGGCTCAGGGCAATCTCAAGCCGATCATCTGGGTGGAGGGCTCGTCGTGCACGGGGTGCACCGAGTCGTTTGTCCAGGTGGAGTCGCCTGATGTTGCTACGGTCGTGCTCGAGCTGCTCTCCGTGAACTACATGGAGACCATCTCGGCTGCGGCTGGCTATTCGACGGAGGAGGCGCGCAAGCAGACCATCGCCAACGGCGGCTACATCCTCGTCTACGAGGGCTCCGTCGTTGAGGGCTGGGAGGGCAATGCCCTGCGCGTCGCCGGCGAGAAGGGCACGGAGATCCTGCTGGAGAGCGCTGCCAGCGCCGACGCCGTTGTCGCCATGGGCTCCTGCGCATGCGATGGCGGTTGGCAGGCTGCGCGCCCCAACCCGTCTCATGCCTGCGGTGTCCAGAAGTTCCTGCAGAAGAACGGCATCGAGACGCCGGTCATCAACATCCCGTGCTGCCCGGCTAACCCCGAGTGGCTCGTGGCTGTGCTCGTCGAGTACCTGCTGATGGGCCGTCTGCCTGAGCTCAACGCCAAGAACGAGCCCAAGCTGATGTTCAATCAGACGATCCATGACAACTGCCCGCGTCGTGGCCACTTCGAGAACGGCGAGTTCGTGTACCAGTTCGGCTCCGAGGAGGAGAAGAAGGGGTACTGCCTGTATCCGCTGGGCTGCAAGGGCCCGCAGACGTTCACGAACTGCCCGATCGTCAAGTGGAACCGCCGCACGTCGTTCTGCATCGAGGCCGGCTCGCCCTGCCTGGGCTGCGGCGTCATCACCCCGATGCACCCGGCCATGAACTGGGTCGACGAGAACACGCCTTTCCACGCGCGTCATCGTTACTACCAGCTCTTCGACTGGAAGATCTCCCCGGCGGCTATCGGCGGCGTGCTCACGGCCGCTATCGCCGTGGTCATCGGCGTGCATGCGTTCGGCATGAAGCTGACGGGTCGTACGGACGGCGGCGCTGACTTCGAGGTTGAGCGCGCCTACGACATCAAGAAGCACAACGGCCAGGCCACCGAGTACGCCAAGGTCGCCAACAAGCTCTACGACGAGCTGGACGACGAGGGCGTCGAGAAGCGCAAGCTGCGCGGCAAGGCCCACTCGGTCAAGCTGGCCGAGGAGAACGGCATCGATCTCAACGATACCGATACGAAGGGAGGTGCGCGATAAATGGCACGTACGACTATCGACCCGGTAACCCGTATTGAGGGTCACCTGCGTATCGAGATGGAGGTCGAGGACGGCAAGATCGTCGACGCTTGGTCCTCTGCCGGTCTGTTCCGCGGCATGGAGCTCATTCTCGAGAACCGCACGGCTGATGACGCCATCCAGATCGCCCAGCGTATCTGCGGCGTCTGCCCCGTGTCGCACGCCAACGCCGCCGCCATGGCCTCCGAGAAGGCCCTGGGCGTCAACCCGCCCGAGGGCGGCCGCATGGTGCGCAACCTCACGGAGTTCGGCCAGTTCCTCTACTCCCACATCACGTGGTTCTACGTGCTGAACGGCCTTGATTACATCAACCCGCTCAACGCTGTGAACGCTGATGTCGCGGCTGCCCTCCAGGCTGCCCAGGAGGCTGGCACGTCCACGGCCGACTTCCAGAACATCAAGAACCGCCTCGCCGCGTTCGCCGAGAACGGCCAGCTGTCCATCTTCTCGGGCAACTGGTTCGACGCGAACAACGCCGACGGCAGCGCTGCCTACCAGCTCTCCCCTGAGCTGGACCTCATCTGCACGGCCCACTACCTCGAGGCTCTCGAGCAGCAGGCCAAGGCAGCTGAGATCAACGGCATCATCGGCGGCAAGATGCCCCACATCACGACGTGCCTGACCGGTGGCACGGCCTTCTATCCCACGGCGGAGAAGCTCGACGACATCAAGTTCCGCTTCGACGACATCGCCAAGTGGGTCAAGGCCACGCTCTGGCCCGACGCCCTCATCCTGGCCAAGGCCTATGAGAACGGCTTCGAGTACGGCAAGAGTTACGGCGACTACATCGCGTGGGGCGTGTTCGAGTCTTCGTCGTTCGAGCTGAACGACCGTTACCTGCCCGCCGGCGTCCTGCTGGCCGAGGGTGACGACTGGGTGCTCGAGGACGTCGATCCTCGCAACATCGTCGAGGACACGACGCACGCCTACTACAAGGAGCACGAGGCCAAGGACCCCATCGAGGGCATCACTGACCCGTGGTTCCCGGCGACGGGCTACGACACCGAGTCCAAGTACTCCTGGTGCAAGGCCCCGCGCTACAAGGGCAAGCCCTGCGAGGCCGGCAGCCTGGCGCGCGTTCTCGTCGCGTACAAGCGCGGCGTCGAGCGCATCGTCGAGCTCGTTGACGAGGCTCTGGAGGCCCTGGGCCACAAGGGCGAGCTGCACTATCTCGAGTCCACGACGGGCCGCATCGTCGCCCGCGCCTGCGAGACGGTCTACCTGGCTGAGCGCGCCCAGCAGGAGGTCACGGATCTCATCGCCTACATCGCCAACGGCGGCTGCGACTGGTATACGAAGCCGACGAACGACTCCGGCCAGGGCGAGGGTCTGTGGGAGGCCCCGCGTGGCGCCCTGTATCACATGGCGGCCCACGAGGGTGGCAACATCAAGTCCTACCAGATCATCATCCCTTCGACGTGGAACCTGAGCCCGCGCGACGCTTCCGGCGTGCTCGGCCCGCTGGAGAACGCCCTCATCGGCGTCGAGGTCGATGACGTCGAGAAGCCGATCAAGGCCCTGCGCCTCGTCCACAGCTACGACCCCTGCACGGCTTGCTCCGTGCACGTGTTCGAGCCCAAGACGGGCAAGAGCTTCACGTCGCTTGAGAGCCCCTGGGGGGTGAGGTAAATGGCACACCTCGCGCACTATCGTGAAGCGCACCCGATGCCCTTCGTGATCACGCACTGGATCAACCTGGTGTGCATGTTCCTGCTCATCTTCACGGGCTTCTACATTCACTACCCGTTCTTCCCGCTGGCCATGAGCATGGCGCGTGGCATCCACGTGTTCTGCGGCATCGTCGTCACGCTCAACTGCCTGGCCCGTATCCTCCTGTCGTTCTTCATCAAGAGCTCGCCGACCGGTGGTACGCGCTCGCAGGTCCGCGACATCTGGACGTGGCTGCCCCAGAAGAACAGCCGTCACCAGTTCATCGCGTGGATCAAGTACTACCTGTTCATCCAGAAGGAGCACCCCCTGGGAGCCAAGCTCGGCGTTCCGCAGAAGATCGCCTACCTGGTCATCCCCGTGTGCATCCTGCTGATGGCCTGGACGGGCTTCGCGCTGTGGATCCCGACGAGCGAGTGGGGCATCTCGCAGTTCCTGATCAATGGCATGGGCATCATGAACGTGCGTCTGTTCCACTTCTTCGTGATGTTCGTGATCATCATCATCATGATGTTCCACATCTACCTGGCCAACATCGAAGGCATCGCGCCTTCGAAGCTCATCCTGTTCCGCAAGGAGCACGGCGGCCTGGTGTACGACCCGGTGAAGCGCAACGTCGTTGGCTTCGACGGCATGGGCGAGGAGCCGAGCTTCGGCGAGGCCCCGGCCACCGGCACGATGAAGACCCGCAGCTAAGTTTTTCGGGCGCTTCTCTGCCACAAATGCGCTGCCCTTGCGTGTGGGGCGCGTAAATGTGTGAGATGGCCGGCCTCGGATCCGCGCGATGGGTCCGGGGCCGGCTTTTGTCTATCGAAGGGGACACAATGCGCGTCGCGGTGATCTGCATCGGCAATGAGCTGCTGCTCGACGAGGGCGTGGGGCCGGCGTGCGGTCGCTATCTCGCAGCCCGCTACGAGCTGCCGACTGAGGTGGATGTGCTCGACCGCGCGGTCATGGGCATGGCCATCATCTCCGACCTGCGCTCATACGATCGCGCGCTCGTGCTCGACGCCGTGGAAGTGCCAGGTGCCGAGCCGGGCGCGCTGTTCTCGTTCGCTCCGGAGGACGCCGCGACGAGCGGCCCGGGCACGTTGTCGTTGCATGAGATGCGCTTCGCCGACGTGTTGGCGGCGGCCGCGCTCATGGGCGTGAGCTGCGAGGGACACTGCCTGGGCGTGCAGGTCGAGAACATGTCGCCCGCCAACTTCACGATGGGGCTGACGCCGCGTGTCGCCGCCGCCGTCCCGCTGCTGGCTGCCGCCGCGGCGCGCTGGCTGCGTGACGAGCTGGGCCTGGAGGTGTGCGACCGCCTTGATGACGAGGACGCCGTGGCTGCCTCCCAGCTGCGCTCGACGCTGCCGATGCCGCAGGTGATAGGCGCGCCCGACGTTTCCGTGATGACGCGCTATCTGACGGCGGGCCTGCGGGCTGTGGGTGCTGAGATCGTGGGTGACCCTCGCGGCACGGAGGGATCCGACAGGGCGCTCGAGCGGGTCGTCTGCACTGTCCCCGGCTGCGCTGGTGAGGCTGCGACCGCATTTGCGGAGCTGGCTGCCCGGCTGGGCCCCCGCGTGGAGCTGGGCCTTGCCGTAGACGGGGACGCCACCGGCCGCGCTCTGCTCGTCGTGGATGTGCGCCCCACGACGAACGACCACGATTGTGATGTGGTCATCGGAGCGGTGCAGCGGCTCGTCCGCTCGTGCGCTACGATGGAAGGCGATGCCCGGTAGCGAGGCGCCTGATGTGCGCGTTCGATAAAGGAGGCCCCATGGCCGACGGCAACAACAACGCGAGATTTGTGGGTTCGCCCAACGACGGCGACAAGATCCCTCATGCCCCGCGTGGCATGCGCTATGTGGGCTTCTGCCGGCAGTGCGGGCAGTTCGTCGAGGTGGGGCCCGACTTCTCGTGCAAGAGCAAGGGACACCCGCGCCAGAGCATCGCCGTCGCGTTGTTGCTGGGGCTCGACGAGCCCAAGCCTCACATGCCCTCGCTCAACATCGGCGCCCTGTTCATGCCGGCGCTGTGGGGCCCGGTGCACGGCCAGTGGTTCATGATCCTGTTCTACCCGCTGTGGCTCGTGCTGGACAACCTCATCTACGCCGCGGTCCACGGCCAGCAGATGGCGTGGCTTGCGGCGTTTGCTGCCATCGGCACGGCGGCCTTCACCATCTATTACGCCATGCGCGCCAACGTCCACGGCTACATCCGCGTCGCCTCAGAGAAGTCGCTTGAAGAGTATCTGGCGACAGAGCGCAAATGGAGCATTTTGTTCGTCCTCATAGGGGTGGCGTTCATCGCGTTCGCCACGTGGTATAACCTCGCAATCAGACCGGGTTTGAGCGTATAGCCTGCGAGATGTGGTTGGCGGCGGCGCTGTGGTGCAGCGCTTCTGCTCGCCCGGTGCACAGGCCCTCGCTCGCCCGCGCCCTGCGACGCGACGAACGAGGAGAAGTCCATGAAGATCAGCGACATCCTGGCCCAAAAGCGCACGTTCTCGTTCGAGATGTTTCCGCCCAAGGGCGACCTGCCCATCGAGACGGCGCTCGAAGTGGGCGGCGAACTTGCGAAGCTCGCTCCCGACTTCGTGTCGGTGACGTACTCGGCCGGTGGCACGGGCAACTCCGCCAACACGTCGGCCATCGCCTGCCAGCTGCAGGAACGCACGGGCGTCACGACGATGGCGCACCTCACGTGCATGGGCCTGCACGAGTCCGACGTCGACGTTTTCATGCATGGCCTGTCTCAGGGCGGCGTCCAGAATGTGCTTGCGCTGCGCGGCGACCCGATGCCCGGCCGCGAGCCCGTCGACTTCAACTATGCGAGCGATCTGATCGCCTACCTGCGCCGTCGCTGCGGGGATGCCCTGTGCATCGGCGCGGCGTGCTATCCCGAGGGCCACGTTGCCTGCCTGGACTTCCGCCGTTCCATCGAGCGCCTCAAGGCCAAGCAGGACGCCGGCGCCGACTTCTTCGTGACGCAGCTGTTCTTCGACAACGAGCTGTACTACCGCTTCCGTGACGCGGCCGACGCGGCGGGCATCACGGTGCCCATCGTCGTGGGCATCATGCCGTTTACGAGCCAGTCGCAGGTCACGCGCATGACGTTTACCTGCGGCGCCACGCTGCCCTCGCCGGTCGTCAAGCGCCTGGCCCGCTATGCCGACGATCCGGAGGGCTTGCGCAAGGCTGGCGTCGAGTACGCCTGCGAGCAGCTGTGCGATCTGGCGCATCACGGTGTGGCCGGCCTGCACGTCTACGCGATGAACAAGCCTGCCGTCGCCGCCAGCGCCGCTGCCGCCCTGCGCGCCGTGGGTTATCTCTCTGAGTAGGGCCTCCGCCGCATGAGGTTCGACATCGCGAGCATCGACCGGGCCGAAGTCCTGCGCTATTTGGGATATGCCGGCCAGGACATGACCGAAGAGCTCTCCGCGCGCATCGACGCGATGGTGGCGCGCTGCCTTTCGCTGTGCCAGCCAGCGGGGGCGTGGCGCGTCTACGACGTCGCCGGCGTTCGCACGCGTGATGACGGCATTCCCGAGCTGGAGCTCGATGGCTGCGCCCTCGCTCCGTATGGGCGCGACATCACGGCGCATCTCGCCGGGGCTCGCGCCGTGGGCGTTCTTGCCTGCACGCTCGGCATCCCAAGCGAGCGCGAGCTGCGCCGCCTCTCGCAGGCTGACCCGCTCGACGCCGTCGTGTTCGACGCCGCGTGCACAACGCTCGTGGAGCGCGCCGCTGACGCTACGGAGGCGCAGATCGTGGCCGAGGGCCGTGAGCGCGGGCTGTTTCCCAACGCGCGGTACAGCCCCGGCCATGGGGACTGGGGGCTCGACGCGCAGCCCCAGATGCTCGCTGCCGTCGACGCCCAGCGTCGCCTAGGGCTCACGCTGACGCCGACGCTGCTGCTCGTGCCGACGAAGAGCGTGACGGCCGTCATCGGCCTGTTCGATGAGCCCCAGCCTACGCACCTGCGCCTGTGCTCCAAGTGCCACTGCCGCGAGTTCTGCGAGATTCGAAAGACCGGGAGGACCTGCCGTGGATAACGCCGCACCCCGCCATGCCTGGCCGGAGGATCGCCTGACGCCGCGCCCACGCCGTTGCAAAGACGAGCATCTCGCCCGCGTTCTGGCGGGGGAGGACCTGCTGCTGTTCGACGGCGCCATGGGGACGCAGCTCCAGGCGCGCGGTGCGAAGACCGGCGAGATCCCCGAGCTGCTCAATCTGACCGACCCCGACCTCATCACGAGCGTCCATCGCGCCTACGTCGAGGTGGGCACCGAGATGGTCGCGGCCAACACGTTCGGCGCCAACCGCCTCAAGCTGCAGGGCCAGGCGAGCGTTGATGAGGTGTTCGCCGCTGCCATCGCATGCGCCCGGGCGGCGGGGGCGCGCTATGTCGCCGCGGACCTGGGGCCCATCGGCACGCTGATGGAGCCGCTGGGTACGCTGAGCTTTGACGAGGCGTACGAACTCTACGCCGAGCAGGTGCGCGCCGCCACGGCTCACGGCGCCGACGCCTTCCTCGTCGAGACGATCGCCGACTTGGCCGAGATGAAGACCGCTGTGCTGGCGTGTCGCGAGCAGAGCGACCTGCCTATCTTCGCGACGATGACGTTTGGCGAGGACGGGCGCACGTTCCTCGGCACGACGCCCGAGGTGGCCGCCGTCACACTCAGCGCGCTGGACGTCGACGTGCTCGGCATCAACTGCTCGCTGGGGCCCGATGACACGCTGCCCCTCGTTAAGCGCATGCTGCCCTATGCCAGCTGCCCCGTCATGGTGAAGCCCAACGCCGGCCTGCCCAAGATGGTCGGCGGCGCCACGGTGTACGACATCACGGTCGAGGAGTTCTGCGGCCCCGTCGCGCAGATGCTCGATGCAGGCGTCTCCGTCATCGGCGGCTGCTGCGGCACGAACCCGGCTATCATCGCGGGCGAACGTGCGCTGATCGACGCGCGGGGCGGGAAGCCTGCGCCGCGCGGTGCCTGCTTCGAGGGGCTGGCCGTGTGCTCGGCGCAGGAGCTCGTGACACTGGAGGGCCGCGAGGTCGCCGTCATCGGCGAGCGCATCAACCCGACGGGCAAGAAGCGCCTCAAGGAGGCCCTGCGCAGCGGCAACCACGACTACGTGATGGGGGAGGCCATCGCTCAGGTGCAGGCGGGCGCCCAGATACTCGACGTCAACGCCGGCCTGCCCGAGATAGACGAGCCCGCCGTGCTCGAGCGGCTCGTGGGCGAGCTGCAGGGCGTCACGACGTGCCCGCTGCAGATCGACTCGTCCGACCCGGTGGCCATAGAGGCTGCCGTGCGCTCCTACCCGGGCAAGCCCATCATCAACTCCGTGAACGGCACAGCCGAGAGCATCGCCGCCGTGCTGCCCATCGCGGCGCACTATGGCTGCGCGGTCGTGGGGCTGACGCTTGACGATGACGGCATCCCCGAGACGGCGGAGGCGCGCTACGAGGTGGCGCGTCGCATCGCCGACGCCGCCGAGGCCCGGGGCATCCCACGCTCCGACGTGCTCATCGACTGCCTCGCCATGGCCGTGTCGACAAACCAGGCGGGCGCCGCCGAGATCCTTCGCGCTATCCGGCTTGTGCGCGAGGGCCTGCCGGGGGCGCACTGCGTGCTCGGCGTGAGCAACGTGAGCTTCGGCCTGCCGTTTCGCGAGCTGCTCAACGCGACGTTTCTCACGGCGGCGTTCGAGGCGGGGCTCGACCTGCCCATCATGAACCCGCTGTCGGAGCGCTACATGGACGTCGTGCGCAGCTGGCGTGTGCTGAACTGCCAGGACGAGGGCGCGTCCGATTACATCGCGGTATACGCGGGGCGCTCGGACAAGAAGGCATCGAGCGGCCCATCTGGTGCGCCGGTGGTGGTCGAGGGCGGGCCGGCCGGAGCCCCCGGCGTGGCCGAGGCCGGCACTGCGGATGTCCCCGAGAGCCCGGAGGCGCGGGCCCACGAGCTCATCCTCACGGGCCGTCGCGGCCCCATGGCCGACACCGTGCACGAGCTGCTTGCTACGCACGACGCCATGGACGTCATCAACGGCGTGCTCATCCCGGCGCTCGACGAGGTGGGCGAGCGCTTCGAGAAGGGGACGTTCTTCCTGCCGCAGCTCATGGCCGCGGCCGAGGTGGCAAAGGTCGGCTTTGAGGTCATCCGCGAGCAGGCGGCCTCGTCGGGCGCCGCTGCTGCCACGTCGAAGGGAGCCGTCGCCATCGCGACGGTGAAGGGCGATATCCACGACATTGGCAAGAACATCGTGCGGATGCTGCTCGAGAACTACGGCTACGAAGTGTACGACCTGGGCCGCGATGTCGAGCCGCAGAAGGTGGCCGACTGCGTCGTCGAGCACCACCTGCAGCTCGCCGGCCTCTCGGCGCTCATGACGACGACGGTGGGCGCCATGGGGCAGACGATCGAGCTGCTGCACGAGCAAGCCCCCTGGTGTCGCGTCATGGTGGGCGGCGCCGTGCTCAACCCCGAATACGCCCAGATGGTGGGCGCGGATTTCTATGCCAAAGACGCTGCCACGGCCGCTCGCATCGCGGCGGAGGTGTTCGCGTAGAGGCCGCATCGCTCGAAAGGCTGTTTGGTGTTGTGGGCGTTGGCTGACGGGCGGTGCGCCTCGACTTCCCCAAACGTACAATTGAATACGTATGCCCGGATGCGCCCGCTGTGAGAGGCGCGGAAGACCGGGACGTCTCGGACGAGGAGAAGCGATGCTCGACAAGCTCAGCGAACTGCGCGCGCGATGGACCGACCCCTCTCGCAAACGCCTGCCCTCGTGGGCACACCTCATCATCCTCGTCGTTATCGCCGTCCTCCTCGAGGTGTTCCTCTTCAACTTCCGGCACTGGGAGTCGCTGGGTTATGAGGAGCAGGTGCTGCGCGACACGCCTATCCGCGTGACGCGAGCCGACTACTCGCTGGGCTTCTCGAGCCTCGACACAAAGATCCACAACGTCAAGGTTGAGGTTGCCAGCAGCACGAGCAACGACAACTCGAGCGTGTGGGTGAGCTACGCCGTCACGGACGAGGGCAATAGCGAGCCGTACTACCTGCCCGTCGCCCAGCTGCACCCCGACAACGAGCGCAGCGAGGTACAGTCGGTCTTTACGTACGGCAACATCAAGAGCCTGCGCGTCTCGTTCCCCGGTGACGTGTGGGGTGGAGTCGACGGGCGGACGCTCGTCGCGAGCAACAGCTTCCCCATCACGGTTAACAGCATCAGCATCAATGCCGAGGTTCCATTTGCTTTCAGTTTCCTGCGTCTCTCGCTGACGTTCCTCGCGCTGTGCGTCGTCTGGTTCCTACGTCCCAACGGTGCGCTCGGCCGCATTCCGGCGCTGTCGACTGGCTGGGGTGCCCGCGCCATCCGCGGCGGCGTGCTGGCTGTTGTGCTCGTGCTGCTGTTCGTCTACTGGACGTCGTTCCCCAAGTGGGTCGCCATCGCCACGGCGAACTACAACGCCGACGAGTTCTCCGGTCGCACGGGCGAGCTCTACGAGGTGTTTGACCAGCCCGATACCGCGACGAACGAGTACGCCAAGCTGGCGCAGGCCTTCGCGGCGGGCCAGCTTGACCTGCTCCAGGAGCCGCCGCAGTGGCTCATCGACATGGATAACCCGTACGACTACGGCGCCCGCAGCGAGGAGAGCACGCATCACCTGCGCGGCTATCTGTGGGACACGGCCTACTACGACGGCCAGTACTACGTCTACTTCGGCGTGCTTCCCGTGCTGGTGTTCTACCTGCCGTACTACCTGCTCACCGGTTTGACGTTCCCCAACTCGGTTGCCGTGCTCATCCCGACGCTGCTGTTCGTTGTGGGGCTGTACTCGCTGATGCGCGCGCTTGTGCGCTACCGGTTTACGAAGACGAGCCTCGGGACGTTCCTGCTCGTGTTCCTGGGCATCCTGTGCGCCTCGCAGCTGCTTGTGGGGCTTGGGCGTCCGGGCTTGTACAACGTGCCTGTCTCGTTCGCGCGCTGCCTGTCGGTGTGGGGGCTGTGCCTGTGGTATCGCGGCTGGTGCAAGGGCAGCCCCGTGCGGCTTGCCGGCGGCTCGCTGTGCATCGCGCTCATCTCGGCGTGCCGTCCCCAGCTGCTCATTCTCATCCCGCTCATGTTCGTCATCCTGTTCCTCATCGTGCGCAGCAAAGATATGCCGCGCCAGCAGAAGATCACCTGGTCGGCATGGCTGCTCGTGCCTGTCGTTGTCGTGGCGGCTGGCGTCATGTGGTACAACTGGGCGCGCTTTGGCTCCGTGACCGACTTCGGCGCCGCGTACAACCTGACGTACAACGACATGACGCACCGCGGGCACAGCATCGTGCGCATGCTCGAGGGCGCCTACTACTACCTGTTCAACCCGCCGTACGTCGTGTCGACGTTCCCGTTCATGCACATGGCCAACGTCTACCCGGGCTTCTCGGGCACGACGACGTACGAGCCCATGCTTGGCGGCGCGTTCCTGCTGTTCCCGATGCTGTGGTCTCTCGTGATGCTCGGGAGCGTGCGCAAGGGACCGCACGCAGACCGCCCCGTGTTCTGGATGGCGGGCTACCTGTTCGCTGCGGCTGTCATCCTCGTGCTGTTCGATACGGAGGGTGCCGGCATCCTGCTGCGCTACACGCAGGACTTCGGGTTCATCATTGGTCTGGCGGCGGGCCTGGTGTTCCTGCACCACTTGGGCGGCGCTGGCGTTGAGGCGGTCTGCGCTCCGGCGCTTGCGAGCTGTGAGGAGGAGACGCCCACTGCCGATGCGGGCACGCCGGCCGCCCTGGAGGCTCCCGTCGAATCCGGCGCTCTCGTTGCGAAGCCCCGCCGCGGCTGGGCGATCGCGCTGTTTGCGACTGTGGTGGCGAGCCTGCTGTTCACGATGCTCATCATGATCGCGATGCACGATCCGACGGGTGACCTGTCAACCGGCGGCAGCTATCCTCCGCTGTGGGAGTATCTGCGCCAGACGTTCATGTGGTGGCTGTAGCGCGCGGCTTGGCAAGGTAGGTCTACGCAAGCGGGGGAGGAGCCGTCGGTTCCTCCCCCGCTTTTTTGTGCGCTCGTGCCTTGCGACTCTACGCCGCCCCGCCCGTTTTTCGCGCGGCGGCGCGCTTCTTGGCGCTCGCCGCTTTCTTGACGGCGGCCTTACGGGCGGCCTCTTTTGTTTGGGGCGCCTTCCCACAGCTCGGACAGATGTCTGCGAGCGGGCATGGCAGGCCTGCGCCGACCTCTGCCCACGCGTCTCGGCCGCTCGCGTCGGGGTATGTCCCGATGGCGTCGAGGAACTGCTGCACCTTGGCGCTCGCCTCAGACCCCTCGGCTGCGGCGACGCAGGCGGGCTTTCGGGCATCGCACACCTGCCGGCCGAACAGCACCCATTGGTGGTTAACCGGCTTCCACAGATCCGCCGGGATAAGCTTGAGCAGATCCTGCTCGGCGTCGAGCGGTTCGGCGACTGTCGTGAAGCCCATGCGGGTCGCGATGCGGAACACGTGCGTGTCCACCGCGATGCCCTCCACAATGTCGAACGCGTTGTTGAGCACGATGTTTGCCGTCTTGCGCCCCACGCCGGGCAGCTTTGTGAGCTCCTCCATCGTCTGGGGTACCTCACCGCCGAAGTCGCTTACGACCATGCGGGCGGCATCGACGACATGGCGCGCCTTGGAGCGGAAGAAGCCCAGCGGGTGCACGACATCCTCGACTTCGGGCAGCGGGGCTGTGGCGAGGTCGGCCGGCGTGGGCCAGCGCTCAAACAGCACGGGCGTCACGCGGTTGACGGCGGCGTCGGTCGTCTGGGCTGAGAGCAGCACGGCTATGACGAGGCCGAAGGCGTCGCGATAGTGCAGCGCGCACTCGGCTTGCGGGTAGAGCGCGCTCATGCGCCGGCACATCTCGACGGCGCGCTCCCGCTTTGATGCGAGCGACTCTCTGGGCATCCGAACGGCTCCTCTCCCTGCGACCTTCCGCGCCCGGCGCGGGCTGCCGAGGCCCATGCCATCACGTCGGCCCATTCTAGCGCACCGCTCCACGCCTGAGATGAGCCGCCGGTCGAAACGGGCTGCCATGTCGCGGAGCCGTATCCCTCGCGAAATCAGTCGGCAATACACGGCAGCGAATAATACTGTCTCGCCTTCGGAGCCATCTGCGAAGTTGCGGATGGCCGACCTGACCGCCCCGCCCGGATCGTCAAGGCCCGGGCCGTCCACCTGGAGGTTCCTCATGGACGTCGCCTCGCTTGCCGATGCCGCTGTTGCCGCGCTCAAGGCCGTGGACGCCTGGATCTGGGGCATTCCGATGATCGTGGTGCTGCTCGGCTCCCACATTTTCCTGACGGTGCGCACCGGCTTCATCCAGCGAAAGATCCCTGCTGCCATCAAGATGACGTTTGCGAAGGACGCGGGTTCGAGCGGTGACATCTCGCAGTTCGGCGCCCTGTGTTCGGCTCTGTCGTCGACGATTGGCACGGGCAACATTGTCGGCGTGGGTACGGCCGTGTTCGCGGGCGGTCCCGGTGCCGTGCTGTGGATGTGGCTGACCGGCGTGTTTGGCATCGCGACGAAGTACGCCGAGACGTTCGTGGCCGTGAGGTATCGCGTCAAGGACCACAAGGGCGAGATGCTCGGCGGTGCCATGTATGCGTGGGAGCGCGGCTTCCTCAAGCACAAGGACGGCTCGAACCGGCGTCCCGACGGCAAGGCGCCTGTGTGGGCGCGCATGGGAGCCGTTCTGTTTGCCCTGCTGGCGGCCATTGCCTCGTTTGGCATCGGCTCGGCGGTGCAGTCCACGTCGCTGGCAGACGTCATCACGACCAACGCGCCCGGCGTGCCCGCGTGGGCGGTGGGCCTCGGCGTGGTCGTGCTCGTGTCGCTCGTCATCTTCGGCGGCGTGAAGTGGCTGGCGAAGGTGTGCGAGCGCATCGTGCCGTTCATGGCGATCGTCTACGTGCTGTGCTGCATCGCCATCCTCGTCATCAACGGGCCGTACGTGTGGTCGGCGCTGCAGCTCATTGTTGAGTGCGCGTTCACACCCAAGGCGGCATTTGGCGGTGCGGTGGGCTCGGGCATCGCGGTGGCCCTGCAGTTCGGTTGCGCGCGCGGCCTGTTCTCCAACGAGAGTGGCATGGGCTCGGCGCCGATCGTGGCATCGGCGGCTGTGACGACGAACCCGGCGCGTCAGGCGCTCGTCTCCATGACGGGGACGTTCTGGGACACGGTCGTCGTCTGCCTGCTCACGGGCCTCGTGCTCGTGTCGACGCTCGTCGGTAATCCCGAGATTCTTGCGGACGGTACGATCACGGCAGGCGCGCAGCTCACGAGCGCGGCGTTTGCCAAGATCCCCGTCATCGGGACGCCGGCGCTCGTGTTCGGCATGGTGCTGTTCGCGTTCACGACGATCATCGGCTGGAGCTACTACGGCAACCGCTGCGTGACGTACCTGTTCGGCAAGCGCGCCATCCTGCCGTACCAGATCATTTACGTGGCTATCGCCTTCCTGGGCGCCGTGGGCCTGGGCGACGTTGCGTGGACGTGCTCCGACATCGCAAACGCACTCATGGTCGTGCCCAACATCATCTGCGTGCTGCTGCTCTCGGGCCTTGTTGCCCGCGAGACGCGCCACTACGTGTGGGACGGCCACATCGAGGAGCAGTTCGACGAGGAGATTCCCGTCCACGAGGACAAGTAGGAGGGAACGCGGGAGGGAAGGCAGACGCGCCCCGGGCGGGAGCTCCGGGGTGTGGCGCGGATGGACGCACCCTGGATGAGGCGCAGGATCGCAAACGCCCTCGTCGCCCGCGGCGCAATGCGGTCGAGCGCATCTGGGGTGTGGCGCGATTCGCGGTTGTGCGGGGTTTTGCAAAGTGACGCCTCTGAGATGGGCGCAAACTCCGATTATGCGAGGTTTGCAAGGCTCTCTGTGGCTGAGGAAATCGCCGCTGCTTAGAATAACCGCAGGCCAGAGCACTAGGAACGTCGGGACGTCCGCGACTTGGGCACCTAAAATGTCGCGCAAACCTTGCATAGCCGCAAATCGCGCCCAGATTCGGCCTCTGGTTTTGCAAAACCTCGCACAATCGAAAAAGGCGCCACCGTGGAGCGGGGCCGGATCCTGCGGATAGGCGAAACGCGGCGCTGAGCCACCAAATTGCCCCCGAAGAAGGGACTGCGCGATGCCGCATATCGCATGGCGCAGCAGGGCGACCCCGTCTCTCACCCCACCGCTGTGCCACGGAGGTTTGCCAGCACCCCGCTTTATCGGTAGCGTTGCTGGATGAAAGACAGCAGGCTGCGCTCCTCGTCGGACAGGATGCGGTCCTGCCTCATCAACAGCTCGAGCGGCATGCGGATGTCTTGATTGTGCGCATCGCGAATGGGGAGGATGCTGAGCCCCTCGTTGGTGATCGTGCGTAGGGCGTGCTGCAGGGGGCGCACGACGTAAAGATGGCTGTCGGAGATGAACCCTATGTCGCCGTGCGGGCTGATTCTCAGCGACGAGATGGGCAGGTCAATGCCGGCTGTCCGCGCGTTTGCGACGAGGGCATTGTTGTACTCGGTCTCATCTGAAAACAGAATGAGCTCGCCGTTCGTCAAATCCTGAACGGTGATGAACTCGTTTTCGCCCTCGCGATGGGCAAATGCTTCGGCAAAGCCGCGCGAGGTGATGGCAGCGATGCGGAACGTCTTGAGAAACCACCGTCTCAGATCGGTCGATTCGGCCACCTCTCGCGGCGGTACGGTGATGCCGATGTCGATAGCGCCGGTGCGCAGCGCGTCGATGATGGCATTTCCCGCCATCTCGATGAACGTCAACGTGAGCGCGGAGTGCTGTTTCTGGAATGTGAGCAGATCGGCGCGGCTGATGCTCCCTCCGTTCTCACGGAAGCAGAGCGAATGGATGCCGAGGACGATGGTGAGGCTGTCCGTTTGGCGATAGCGCTGGGTGGTGTCCAACAGGCGAGAGAGCGCCTCGAGGGCCTCCTGGGCCGGCTTGAGGCAGGCTGACCCGGCGTCGGTCAGGGCGATGCCGCTGGGCGTTCTCCGGAAGAGGCGCACGCCCATGCGTGCCTCGAGCAGCTGGATGCTTCGCGATATGGCCTGCGGCGTGACAAAGAGGTCGCGAGCTGCTTGGGAATAACTGCTTGCGCGGGCGGCTTGGACAAAGTATTCGAGCTGATGGATATCGAGGTCAACCACGTATATGCCCCCTAGCTCGCTGATGCGTCGGACGGGCCCCGTGTGCTCAGGCGCCTTATCCTCGCATTCTTTAAATTATAGTCGAATCATGGCTAATGAAGTAGCAAGTTCTGCTTGCAGCTCCTCAAGCACCTTTTGATACCCAAGACGGGATGCGCCCCCTTACGATGGATGTGTCGATTGAGGGATCGACACGTTGAGAGATAGCCGCAACGAAAGGGGAAATCATGGCTCAGAACTCCGTTTCCAACCGCAGCGTGGGTCGCCGCGACTTCCTGAGGACGGTGGGCGTGTGCAGCGCGGCCGCGGCTGCTGCGGGCATGATGGCGACGTCGGCGCAGGCGACCGAGGCTCCTGCGGTTTCCTGGGACGAGGAGACGGACGTCTTTGTCGTGGGCACGGGTTTTGCCGGAATGGCCGCGGCTATCGAGGCAAAGCAGGCAGGCAGCGACGTCATCATCATCGACAAGATGGGCATGTGGGGCGGCAACTCCTCGCTCAACGGCGGCGACATGGCGGCCGTGGGCACACCTCTGCAGAAGGATGCGGGCGTCGAGGACAGCTTTGAGCTCATGGAAAACGACATGCTTGTCGCCGGCAAGTATTACAACCATATCGACAAGGTAAAGAAGCTCGTCGAGCATTCGGCCGAGGCCGTCCAGTGGCTCACGGACATTGGCGTCGAGTTCACGAAGCTCAATTTCCACGGTGGCCACTCAGTGCCGCGTACGAACACCACGTCCAACGCGACGGGCCGCGACATCACCGAGGCCCAGGAGACGTTCATGGAGGGGCTCGGCGTTATTCCCCGCCTGAACACGAAGCTCGTCAGCCTCGTCGAGAACGAGGACGGCCGCATCATCGGTGCCGAGGTGCTCGAGGACTACAAACTGGGCGACGACGCGTCGGGTACGCCCAAGCGCATCAAGGCCCGTAAGGCCGTCGTCATCGCAAGTGGCGGCTTTGCTCAGGATGTGCAGATGCGCACTGTTCATGAGCCCCGTCTGACCGACGCCTTTGGCAGCACGAACCACGAGGGCGCAACCGGAGAAGCCCTGCGCGAGGTACTCAAGCACAAGGCGATGGACGTGCATCTGGACTGGATTCAGCTTGGCCCGTGGACGAGCCCCGACGAGGTGGGCTTCGGCTTCTGCCCGCAGTTCTGCGAGCGCCTGGTCGGCTATGCCCCGATGATTGACCCCGCGACGGGCAAGCGCTTCGTTAAGGAGACGGGCGACCGCAAGGTACGTGCTGACAAGATGATCGAGCTCAATCACGTCACGATTATCTTCGGCGACGAGCCCACCGTGAAGCGCCAGGTTGTCGAGCGCATTCTGAACGGCGGCCTTGAGAACGGCGTCTTTAAGAAGTTCGATACGCTTGAGGAAATCGCCGAGGAATACGACATACCCAAGGACGAGTTCCTTGCCGAGGTGGAGAAGTGGAACGGCTACGTTGAGGCCGGCGAGGACCCCGACTTCGGCACGATGATCATGGAGGGCGCCGAGCCCACGCAGACGCCGCCGTTCTACGTGGCTCGCCTGTGGCCCAAGGTCCATCACACGATGGGCGGCGTGCACACGAACATTGACTGCCAGGTCATCGACCAGGACTTCAACGTCATCCCCGGCCTGTACGCGGCCGGAGAGGTGACCGGCGGCACGCACGGCGCCGTTCGCCTGGGAAGCTGCGCCATCACCGACTGCGTCGTCTTTGGCCGCATAGCCGGCCAGAAGGCCGCCGCCGAGGAGCCTGTGGCGTAACATCAGAACCACCGGATGTCTCCGGGATTGCAGGCGCGATCGCGGTGCATGGGCGTGCGGGTGCCATGGGTACCCGCACGCTTCTTTATTGAATTGCTCCATGGGTGAAATTGTGCCGGAGAGTTGTTCTGGCTGCGCGGCCTTGGTATTGCTTGTGCAGCGGCGGCGCGGACGAGCTGGATTTTGCGCGTGCCTTGGTGGTCCGGGAGGCTCGACCATTTTCTTGGAGTGCGCTCTAGCTGCTATGATGCGCGCGGGCAGAGACCCCGATACGTAGGCTGCGTCCATGCTGCATGCCGTTATCGGGAGAGGGAGAGGACATCCACACCATGAAGCAAATCACCCTGGGGGGCACGGGCATCGTCACGCCGCAGAACGCGTTCGGCGCGCTTCCCATCCAGCGCGTTACGACCGACGAGGCCGTTCACCTGCTGCGCCGCGCATTCGACGGCGGCATGACGTTCTTTGACACGGCGCGCGCCTACAGCAACAGCGAGGAGCGCGTCGGCCTGGCGTTCGAGGGCATGCGCGACCAGGTGACCATCGCCACGAAGTCCATGGCACAGACGCCCGAGGCTCTGGCGGAGGACCTCGAGACGTCGCTTCGCCTGCTGCGCACCGACCACGTCGACCTCTACCAGTTCCACTGCGTCAACCAGGTGTGGCGACCTGGCGACGGCACGGGCATGTACGAGGCCATGGAGGAGTTCAAGCGCCAGGGCAAGATCGGGCACATCTGCGTGACGGCGCACAAGATCGGCGTGGCCGAGGACCTCGTGGAGAGCGGCCTGTACGAGACGCTGCAGTACCCGCTGAGCTACCTGGCTTCCGATCGCGAGATCGCCCTGGTGCGCCGCTGCGCCGAGAAGAACGTCGGCTTCATCGCCATGAAGGGCCTGGCTGGCGGCCTGCTGTCGAACTCGCGCGCCTGCATGGCGTTCATGTCGCAGTTCGACAACGTCGTGCCGATCTGGGGCGTCCAGAAGGAACAGGAGCTCGACGAGTGGCTGTCGTACATGGGCGATGCCACGCCGACGATGGACGAGGAGATGGCGGCGTTCATCGAAGCCGAGCGTGCCGAGCTCACGGGCAACTTCTGCCGCGGCTGTGGCTACTGCATGCCGTGCCCCCAGGGCATCACGATCAATCAGTGCGCCCGCATGTCGCTCATGCTGCGTCGCGCCCCGTCGCAGGGCTGGCTGTCCGAGCACTGGCAGCAGGAGATGGCCAAGATCGAGGGCTGCACGAACTGCGGACGCTGCCGTCGCCACTGCCCCTACGAGCTCAACATCCCCGAGCTGCTCAAGGCGAACCTCGCCGACTACCGCAGCGTCCTTGCGGGCGAGACGGCGGTCTAAGCTCGCCGCATAAGGCAGCGTTGGGAACACCGATGCGGGGTGCCGGCCAGGACGATGATGGCCGGCACCCCGCGCTGCGTTTGGGGGTCACCCGAAACGGCATTCTCTGTGCTTTGGCGCGTCCTGTGGTGCTGGAGCGCATGTGCGCGGCTGCCGGCGCTGCGAGGACCGATTGCGCCTCTGACCTGCCGTTTCTCCTGCTAGATTGCAATTCGTATGTTTCGGGTGAGCCCAGAAGCTCTGGATGCTCCTACGATGAGGCCCATCTGAGTGCCGGGGGCACTCCCGACGAGCTTGCCTCCGAGCTGGCGGAACTCGACGCGTTCGAGGCTGACGTGCAGGCCAAACGAGGCGCGGGCCTTGTCGCCGAGATGACGGGCCCGAATGACGGCTTCTATCCGGAGGGCCTGTCGTTCGACGCCGCCTCTCTGTCGGCGGGCGCCTTAACGCGCACGGTCGTCGTGCTGGCTGACCGCTTCACCGGCGAGGCGGCGGAGTGGCTCGTTCGAGCTGCTCGCGAGGCGGGCTTTGCGACGGTCGTGGGTCGCGCGACACTCGGCTCGCTCGACAACACCTGCCCGCGTGTTGTGCGCCTCGACGAGGACTATGCGCTCATCATCCCCACGGCGACCTACGTTGCTGCGCGCGAGAGCATGGCAACGCTGGGCCACGGCATCGCTCCCGATGTCCACGTCGCCTGGACGCCCGAACACCTCACGCGCGATGTCGACCTCGAGGTTGCCTGCGAGCGGGCACGTGCGGAGACGCAGGGATAGGGGCTGCGCGTCCCGAATGCGCCGGGCGCTGGAGGGCGATCTTTTCGGTTGTGCTAGGTCTTGCAAAAGCGGGGCCCCAAAATGGCCCCGAATGACGGTTGTGCTAGGTTTGCGCGGCGCCTGGGAGGCGGGATGCCTGCCCTCCGGGTGCCGCGCGGCCCGTCTACCTGCGGTTTTTTCAGATGGCACGCCTGCCCTGCACCGCGATATCTCGCGCAAACCTCGCACGACCGCAATTCGGGGTCAGATCCGGCGCCCGGTTTTGCAAAACCTAGCACAACCGCAAAAGCGTGCCGGGTCTCGGGCACATCCATTGGGGACACGCCTTGAACCCGCTAAACTCACCTGCCTACCGTGCCCGGAGGGCCTCCTAAGGGCCTTCGGGCACGGCGCAGTGAGGGGCGGCTTTTCGGGCACCCCGCAAGCTCGTCGCACTTTACGCGCGCACCCACTCCGTGAGGCAGGCGTCGAGACCCGCCTCGAGCGCGGCGCGGTCCATGTGGCGCCCGATGATGCAGATCTTCGTCTCGCGATCGCCGCAGACGGGATCCCAGTCCGCGAGCAGCTCGGGGCTCTCCTCCAGCATCTTCGCCTTCTCGTCGGCCGGTGCGCTGTCGACGAACAGGCCGTTCTCCTGCAGGCTTGCCTGGCGCCCGGCCTGCTCGAACAGGTAGCACATGTCGGGGTCCTGCGCTGCCCACAGCGAGCCCTTCGAGCGAATGACGTTGTCGGGCCACGTCTGCACGAACGCGTCGAACTTGTTGACGTCGAACGGCTGTCGGCGCGCGTAGACGAACGTCTCGATGCCGTACTCGAGCACCTCGGGATCGTCGTGCTCCTCGGGGTGCTCCATGGCGTCGACCCACGCTGCCGAGTTGTATGCCGTCTCGAAGTCGAAGCGGCCCGTGTCGAGCAGCTCACTCATGGGGACGTTGCCCTGCTGGGCCTCGACGATGACGGCATCTTTCTGCAGGCTGCGGACGATGCTCTTGAGCTCGGCGACCTGCTCGGGCGTCACGCGGTCCGTCTTGTTGAGGATGAGCGTCGTGCAGAACTCGATCTGCTGGATGAGCAGACTCTCGATATCGTCCTCGTCGATGTCCTCGGCCTCGAGTGCTTTGCCGCCGTTGAACTCGTCGTACATGCGGGCGCAATCCACAACGGCAACGATGTTGTCCAGGGCGAGCGGGGCATCGCCGTCATAGCGGCTCTGGTCGCAGAATGCTGAGATGGTGTAGGCGATGGGGATGGGCTCGCAGATGCCTGATGCCTCGATAAGGATGTAGTCGAACTCGCCCGATGCTGCGAGCTCGCCGAGCTGGCGAGAGAGGTCGTCGGAGAGCGTGCAACACAGACAGCCGTTCGTCATCGGGATGAGGTCGCCGCTGACCTGCGACAGACCGCCGTCCTTGATGAGGCGCGCATCGACGTTGATCTCGCCGATGTCGTTGACGATGACGGCGGCGTGGATGCCCTCCTCGTTGGCAAGGATGTGGTTGAGTAGCGTTGTCTTGCCGGCGCCGAGATAGCCGGTGAGCAGGACGATTTGCGTGGGCTCGCCGGGCTTGCGGCGGGCGGGGGTGCTTTCGGACATCGGGACTCCTTAGGTTGCGGGCAGGCTGGGACGATGCGCCGGGCCTGCGATTTCCGGGGATTATATGCCCGCTGTATCGGTCATCCCTCACCTTGTGCTGCGCGCATATAAGAACAGCGCGCGAGCTATCCTGAACGCGACGAATGCCGATTGGCGCGCAGTCGTGGGGCCTGACGAGGGGGGCGGATATGGGAGACGTGACGTCTGCAGGGGCGAGCCAGCCTCGGCGCATCCGAGATTTTGGCGTGGATGTCGGAATGCTGCCATGCGGGGCACTTAACAAGATCACGGATGTGCCGGGCGTGGCGGTGGGCCATTCAACCGTGCGGCACGGGTCGGGCGCGAACGCGGTGAACACCGGCGTCACGGTCGTTGTGCCCTGCGAGGACAATCCTTTCGTGCGAAAGCTCGTTGCGGCGGCCTACGTGCACAACGGCTTTGGCAAGACATGTGGAACCGTGCAGGTCGAGGAGCTCGGCACACTCGAAACGCCCATCGCGCTGACGAATACGCTGTGCGTGGGTCGCGTTGCTGACGCGCTTGTGGGCAGCGTGCTTGATCGCTGTGGGCGAGAGGGCGCTGAGGCACTCTCGATCAACCCGGTCGTGGGGGAGTGCAACGATGCTCGGCTTAATCGAATCGCGCTGCGGGCGGTGGGAGGTGTCGAGCTTGAGCAGGCGCTTGTGGCGGCGACGTGTGATTTCGAGGAGGGCGCGGTCGGGGCAGGCGCGGGCACGGTGTGTTTTGGGCTCAAAGGGGGCATCGGGTCGGCATCGCGCCTTGTCGAGGTGGGCGGTCGCACCTATACGATCGGCGTGCTTGTGCAGTCGAATTACGGAGCGACGGTAGATCTCGTTGTGGGTGGGCGCCCGCTGGGGCGCGGGATAGTCGAACGTCTCGCGCGAGAAGCGGGCTTTTCGCCGGCTCTGAGCTCGGATGATGACCGGGGCTCCATCATGACGGTCATCGCGACGGACCTGCCGCTTGACGCGCGCCAGCTGCGCAGGGTCATTCGTCGCGCCGGCGTGGGCATTGCTCGGACGGGCGGCTACACGGGTAATGGCTCTGGCGAGGTCATGATCGGTTTTACGACGGCGAATCGCATCGAACCAGCCGAATCCGACGCGAGCGGCCTGCGCTCGGTGTCCGTCCTGCGCGAAGAGCTGCTCGACGGCGCCTTCAAGGCCGTTGCCGAAGCCGCGCACGAGGCCATCCTCAACTCGATGGTTGTGGCCGGTCCGGCGATAGCGCTCGATGGCACGCGAGTCCACAGCCTCGCAGAGTTTCTGTAGCCCGCACGATGGCATGCCCCTGGCCGCGCACGTGCTCCGGCCAACTCCGGGTTGCGGCTGGCATCCATGCATGCCATGATCGTGGTATGGCCACGCCATCTCATGCCGTGCTCGGGGTGTTGTGCGCGCGTCCGTATCGTTCACCAGACTCAGGATTGGGCCCAGCTGCTCTAGTCGTAGCTCACCGGAGGTTGGCAGCTAGGGCGCGGAGGGTCGTGGGGTAGCCTATGGAGATCAGGCAACTGGAGTATTTCGTCGCGGTGGCCGACATGGGCGGGTTTACGCGGGCGGCGCAGGTGTGCCATGTCGTGCAGACGACGGTGAGTCATGCGATCGCTGCGCTTGAGCGTGAGCTCGGTGTCGAGCTGTTCGTGCGCGAGGGGCGCTCTGTGCGCCTAACACCTGAGGGGCGCGTGCTGTTGTCCGATGCCCGCACAGTCGTTGAGCGTGTACGCCGCGCCGAGCGCGATCTTCGACGCCGGCAGTCATCCCAGCGTGACGCGTTGCTGCTGGGCTACTATGGTGCTGGCTTGGGTGACGATTTTCCCGAAACGATTCGACGCTTTCGCGCACAGACGGGTCTCGATGTCGTGTTGCGCGGGGCCGACTCCGATGCCGCACGCGACGATCTCGCTGCTGAAGTGCGCCTTGGGGCAATCGACGCCTTTCTTATCGCACATGCGCCGATTGCGGAGTATGACCGCTGGGCGCGTCAGATCGTCGTCGCCTACAACCGGGTGTTTCTCGCATGTGCCCCCGATGACGAACTTGCTGACGAACGATCATCTCTGCCGCGCGGGGGATTGGGACCGGTCGCTGCGAGCATCTGTCTGTTTCGGGCGTCGCGTACTGACGAGTATGTGGCCGCGATGCGTGCTTGGCTGGCCGAGGACTTCGGCGTCGACTCGACCCTCATCTCGTGGAACGACAGCATGGAGGATGTGAGGCTGCTCGTGCGCTGCGGGCAGTGCCGCACGCTGTCGTTTCGCAACGCCGACGCGCCGAGCTTCGAGGAGGGCGGCCTGGTCTACCGGCGCATCGACGAACTGGAATACCTGCCGGTCACGCTCGTGTGCCGTCGGGACGATGATGCTGGCGCGTCTGGCGATTCTTGTCCACCCGAGTTTGCCTCCCCGGCAGAGCGCTTTGCCGAGGTGGCCCGCGCCGTCTCGAGCGAGCGTGGCATCGACGTCATCCGCGTCGAGGACGGGGCCACGGTGTCGGGATCCTAAGAGATGCCGCGTGGGCGTCGCCGGGCCCTCCGGCCTGCTCCCATGAGTGTTATGCACGCATTCCATGAAGAGCGTTCGTTGGCAATCCCTGCACGGCGGGGGCACCATGGTTTCAACGAGCGGCGCATAAGGGGATGTGCCGCAGGGGGTCGCCGATTCGGGCAAGAGCGGCATCGCAAGTCGGGTTCACGTGCCATCGTTAGGATGCGCGTTTTCGCTCGGGGCCGGGCTCATGCCACGCCCGTGCGGTGACCTTCCCACAAGGACAGGGAAAGGGGATCCACTATGGAGCTCATGCAGACCCGTCGCCAGGTCATCGCCGCCGGCGCCGCAGCGGCTGCCGCCATCGGCGTCGCGTCATCGTCCGTCGGCAAGGCGCTTGCTGCGGAGGTGACCGGCGCGACCTCGTACACGCCCGGTACGTACGAGGCGACGTATCCGGGCTTTGGCGGCGACGTCACCGTCGCGATGACGTTTGATGCTACCTCAATCACCGATGTGGAAATCGATGCCGTGGCCGAGACGAGCACGGTAGGCGGCCCGGCTGCCCAGACGCTACAGCATGCCATTCTCGATGCCCAGAGCGCCGACGTCGACGGCGTCAGCGGCGCCACGCACACGAGCGATGCCGTGCTTAGGGGCGCGGCCGATTGCGTTGCGCAGGCGACAGGTGGCTCGATGGAGATTCCTGAGGTCGTCATGGCACCGGGTACGTATAAGGCTTCCGCGCCGGGTTTCTCCGTCGTGCGCGAGGTGCCCGTCACGGTGACGGTTGACGAGAAGCTCATCAAGGGTATTCGCATCGATCAGTGCGTTGAGACTGGCCACATCCTCGACGCTGCCAAGCTCGTCATCCCGCGCATCTGCGACTCCCAGTGCACGGCTGTCGACGCCATCTCCGGCGCCACGATCACGTCGAATGCCATCAAAGCGGCCGTTGACAAGTGCCTCGTCCAGGCGCTTGAGGCGGCGGGTACCGACGCGGCCGCGCTCGAGAACTTCCACCGCAACAAGCCGGCTAAGGCCCACGAGGGCGAGACGGTCGAGTATGACGTCGATGTCGTCGTGTGCGGCATGGGCGGCACGGGGTGCGCCGCGTGCACGCGTGTTGCCGAGATGCAGCAGCAGGCCGGGCGCGAGGTCAGTGTGCTCGCGCTGGAGAAAGCCGCGCTCTACGGCGGCACCTCGTGCGCCACGACGAGCCTGTTCGCCGTGAACTCGCAGGTGACGCAGGATTGCTACTACGGTGGCGAGCAGATGTACGACATCGACGAGATGAAGCAGTACATCGTCGAGTCCACCAATCCCACCGAGGCTAAGCTGGCGACGTGGGATTACGAGCTGGCCGAGAGCGGCCCCATGGTCGACTGGCTCTACAGCCACGGCTTCTACTTCGGTGAGCCGCGTCCGGGCTTCTGGGGCACGCAGTACGCCTCGCAGTATTACTACTGCGCTTATCAGGGCGAGGACAACCTGGCCACGCTGCACCGCTGCTTTGACCAGATGGTCGGCGACTACGTGGGTATGGGCGGTCGCTACCTGCTTGAGACGCCGGCCGACGAGCTCATCGTCGAGGGCGGCAAGGTTGTGGGCGTTCGCGCGCACAACCTCGCCGATGGCACGCAATACGTCATCCACGCCAAGGCCGTCATGATCGCCGAGGGTGGCTTTGCGGGTGATCCCGAGAAGATGCAGACGTGGGTGCAGGGCGCTCAGGCTGGCGACTGGGCCGTGCTGGGCATGACGCAGAACACCGGCACGATGATGGCCGCGGCGCTTGATGCAGGCGGCCGGCTCGATGGCATGGAGGGCTGCATCGCCGGCAGTGTCCATAACATCGCGTCCTCCAAGATTCTGACGGGCTTCCCGATCAACTTCCTCGAGGGACGGGAGGATGCGTGGCGTGGCGACACGGCCTCGTGGTCGCTCAACGACGTGCCCAACATCATGAGCGCGGCACGTGACGCCATCTACGTCTACCCCGACGGCACGCGTCACATCAACGAGGGCGGCACATGGTCGTGGGGCACGGATGGCCCGCTGTACTGGACGGTGTGGTCGCAGCCGCAGATCGACGACATCGCGCAGAACGGCTTTGCCGAGAACAACACGCAGCTCTTCCTGTGCTGCGGCTTTGCGACCTTCCCTCTCAACCAGCCGATTCCCGAGATGGCTGAGGTTCTGGCCGCTGGCGAGGAGCAGGGCTTCATCGTGAGCGCCGAAACGCTCGAGGAGCTGGCCGAGAAGATGGGTGTTGACCCGGCAGCGCTGAGCGAGACGATCGCGACGTATAACGATGCGTGCGCCAGCGGAAATGACGCACAGTTCGGTAAGGACGCGCAGTATCTCAAGGCTATCGACGGCGCGCCGTACTATGCCATCAAAGCTATGCCGCGTACGTACAACTCGGGCGGCGGCCTGGTGACGAACCTGGACATGCAGGTGCTCGACGAGAACAATCAGGCGATTCCCGGCCTGTATGCCGGCGGTAACTGCAACATGTGCATGCCGGCTATTGCGTTCGGAGGCGAGCTGCAGATGTGGGCCTATCTTTCCGGTAAGACTGCCGGTGAGAAAATGGTGGCCGATCTCGAGACGCTGTAGACCCTCGAGGGCGATGCGACTCCTGACTCGGGTCGGCGTGACTCATCTCAATTTGTAAAAAGGCGCGACTCTGGCGTGTGGCTGTCGCCGGAGTCGCGCCTTTTTGCGTGCCCTCTACTCGCGTCGCATTTCGATGGGACGAGTTTGACTTGCGTGAATCCAAGCGACTGCCGCTCACCCTGTTGCCTATAGGGAACACATGTTCGTATATAGTATGATTACCTCGAAGGGGAGCGGAGTGCGCGGCATGTAATCCGCTCGAAAAAGTGATAGCTTTTATGTTATCATCGAGGTGGTATATGTATCAGGTTGAGTTTTACGAGACATCAGGCGGTGCCGTGCCGGTCGAGGACTTTCTCGATGGCCTGCCCATCAAGCTGCGGGAGAAAACGCTGCGCGGGCTGCTTTTGCTGCAGGAGATGGGACCTGCGCTCCGGGGAGAGGAGAGCTCATATCTGCGCGAGGGGCTGTTCGAGCTAAGGGTCCAGTTCGGCGGCGATATAACCCGATGTTTCTACTTCTTTCACGTGGGCAAGCGAATTATCGTGACGAGCGGCTTTGTCAAGAAGGCCCAGAAGACGCCTGCGCGTGAGATTGAGCGGGCACTTCGTTATAAGAGGGACTGGGAGGGGCGATATGGCACCACGAACGCTCGATGACTATGTGGCTCGGCAGCTGCAAGATCCCGAGTTTTCCGCTGTCTGGAGAGAGGGCGAGGGCGAGTACCAGGCTATGCGTGCTCTTGTGCGGGCGCGCGAGGAGGCAGGCCTGTCGCAGCGCGGATTATCCGAGCTTTCGGGTGTGCCCCAGAAGACGATAAGCCTTATTGAGTCAGCGGGGACAAACACGACGGTCGAGACGCTAGCGAAACTTGCGCGTGGCATGGGGAGGGTGCTGACCATTCGCTTCGAGCCGCCTTCTGAAGCGGCGGAAGGCCCCGTGTCTGCGAGAGGCGATCTCCTGCCTGCCGAAGCGTAACAGGCTGCCGGGAGTCCGGCCTGCGGTTCTCTTCCGACCGGGGCTGACGCCCCTTGTTCCTCCGGTCGCGCAAAAGGGCGCGGACCCAGCATGCACGATCGCCACCGGGTCCGCACCCCGCTCCTTAGAGGACGCTTGCCGTTACTCCTGTGGGCCCTCCCACACGACGGGCTCCGCGCTGGCGGGATCCTCCGTCGCGGCGTTCTCGCCGGCGATGCGACCGAACACGAGCGCCTGGATGAGGCCGTTGCCGCTCATGTACGCTGCACCGCCGCGCGAGGAGAAGCCCTCGGTGCAGCCGCCGGCAGCGTAGAGGCCCTTGATGAGCGTCCCGTCGGCCCGCAGCACGTGGCACGCCACGTCGGTGACGGCCCCGCCCTGCGTATGACGGATCTCGCCGGTGATCTTGAGCGCGTGGTACGGCGGCTCAAAGCTTGCGGGCAGCTTCGTGCGGTTGAAGACATCCTCGCCCGTCTCGATGCCCGCCTGGTAGGCGGCGACCGTAGCCGTCAGCGCCTCGACGTCGACGCCGATCACGCCTGCCAGCTCCTCGACGGACGCGCCGTCGTAGACGATGCCCGCCTCCTGCCACCCCTCGTAGCCGGTGCTCTTGGCGACCTGCTCCTCGGTGAACACCATGAACGCGACGTGCTCAGGCTGGGCTAGGATGTGCGGTGTGAGCTCGGAATATCCTCCGTACTCGTTCATGAAGCGCCGGCCATCCAGGTTGACGGCAATGCCGCCGTTGTTGAAGATGCCCTGCTCGACGCCCTTGTCGTTGTCGACGTCGTGGAACGCGTAGCCCTGCCACGCGCCCATGCACTGCAGGTCGGCACCGAGCTCGGCCGCCCACTTGATGCCTTCGCCGGTTGCGCCCGGTGCCACGACCTTGTAGGCGGGGATGGCCTCGGGCATGTACTGGGCGATCATTTCGTCGTTGTTGCCAAAGCCGCTCGTCGCGAGCACGACGTTGCGGGCCGTAATCGCCAGCTCGTCGCTGCAGGCGCCCACGACGGTGTCGCCATCAACGATGAGGCCCTTGATCTCCGTGTCGAGGTGCTGCTCGATATTGGCGTCGGCGCCCATCGCGTCGATGAGCTTCTGGGTGAGGCCCGCTCCCGCGCCGTCGGCCGTGTGCATGCGGTATGCGCTTTGACCGTAGTACAGCGTCTTGTCGAGCGTCCAGGTGACTCCGAAGCCCTCGGTCCACTCGATCATGTCCTTGCCGCGCTCTGCAACGGTGTAGACGAGGTCTTCGCGCACGCTGTAGTTATTCGGGCGGAAGATGTCTTGGGCGTTGGCGCGCACGGTGTCCTGCTCGCCGCGCTCAACCTGCTGCTTCGTCCCGACGGCCGGGATCTTGCCGCCCGAAAGGATCGTGGCGCCGCCCAGCATGCCAAGCTTCTCGCAGATGATGACCTTCGCGCCGGCCTGCGAGGCAGCCAGACTCGCACAGATGCCCGCGCCTCCGCCGCCGATGACGAGGACATCGCAGCTCAGCTGCTCGAGCCCCGACACGTCAGCGGGCGTCTTGGCGTGCTCGTAGGCCGGAGCCTCCGCCGCGCTCGCCGGTGACCCCGCGAGTGTCCCCACCGCCCCGAGTGCCGCCAGCCCCGCCGCGCTTCTGATCGCGTCGCGCCTCGTAAGTTCGATCCCCATGATGAGACCCCCTTCTCAAGATGGGCAGCCGAGCCCCTCCCGGCCGCCCCGTCTTTCAGCATAGTGGTGCTGGGGAGCGCTGTCCACACGCCGTCCCGTGGGTCTCGCCAGGCACGGGGTACCTCGCCGGCCAGGGGAGAGCGCGAGCTTTCCGACGGGGCTGTTAACGCGGCGGAAACAAGGCGGAAGTATCCCGGAACATGAAGGGTTCTCTTACGTTGTGGCGTACGCTGCGGAAAGGGTGCCCGCCCTGCTCGTGCCGACAAAGCGCAGCCGGGCCGGCCCAAGCCTCGGGAAGAGGCCCTCGCATGTGCGCGCCTAGGGAAAGGGACATTGCTATGGCTGCATCTACCCTGTTCACCTCTGCTCTTGATCGCCGCAGCTTCCTGAAGGGCTGCCTTGCTACGGGTGCCCTGCTTGCTGCGGGTGGCCTTACGTCCCACGCTGCGCTGGCCGACGAGGCCGCGGGCGACAAGCAACAGGGTGGCGTTCTGCGCTACTACATCTCCAACCCTACGAGCATCGACCCGTTTGACCTGGAGGAGTTCAACGGCGTGGCCGTCGCCTTCCAGCTGTTCGAGCCGCTGACGTACTACAACTTCGAGACGGGCAAGCTCGAGCCCCTCGCTGCCGAGAGCTGGGAGTCCAACGAGGCCGGCGACGAGTGGACGTTCAAGATTCGCGAGGGCCGCACGTTCCACGACGGCACGAAGGTCACGGCTGCCTCGTTCCAGTATGGCTGGAACCGCCTGTGCAGCCCCTCCACGACGGATCAGCCGTCCGTTGTCTCGTATCACCTGGGCATGGTCGACGGCTATAACGACGTGCTGTCCGGCGCCGCTGACGAGCTGGCCGGCGTCAGCTGCCCCGACGAGATGACGCTCAAGGTTAAGCTGTCCAAGCCCTACGCCGACTTCGCCTACGTTGTCTCTGCCCCCGCCCTTGCGCCTATCCCCGAGTGCGCCAAGGAGGACTTCCGTACGTACACGATGGCGCCGGTCGGCAACGGCCCCTTCAAGATGAAGGGCAGCTGGGCTGACGGCCAGTACATCGAGCTCGAGCGCTACGAGGACTACGCCGGCGAGAAGCCGCTGGTCGACGGCATCTACTTCTCCATCTTCAAGGATAAGATCACGGCCTACACCGAGTTCCAGGCGGGTAACCTCGACGAGGTCGACCTTCCCTCGACCCAGGCTGCCCTCGCTGTCGAACAGTACGGCAAGTCCGAGGACGGCTACACGGCCCAGCCGGGCAAGCAGGTCCTCATGGGCGATCTGCTCTACACCTCTTACCTCGGCCTGTGCGTGACCGACCCCGCGCTGCAGGACAAGCGCGTCCGCCAGGCCCTGTCGTTGGCCATCAACCGCCAGGCCGTGTGCGACACCATCCACCAGGGCCTCGCGACGCCCGCCGGCGACATCGTGCCCACGGCTATCGAGGGCAACGACGAGACGCGCTGGACGTACAGTGCCTACGATCCCGACAAGGCCGGCCAGCTGCTCGACGAGGCCGGCTACCCGGCAAACGGTGACGGCCAGCGCGATCTGAACCTGACGATCCTCGTGTCGTCGTCGAGCGACACGGCCGAGTTCCAGATGTACCAGGCCGACTGGGCTGCCGTGGGCGTCACCGTCGAGATCCAGCAGATGGAGTACGCTTCGATGCTTGACAACTTCACGGCGGGTACGTTCCAGATCGGCAGCCGTGGCTGGTACGCGGACTACCCGATCATGGACAACTTCCTGTATCCGCTCATGTATACGGGCAACGGCGACAACGTCTCGCACTACTCCAGCGAGGAGTTCGACGCCAAACTCGACGAGGCGCGTCACACGATCGACAACGATAAGCGTCGCGAGCTCATGTGCGAAGTCGACGCCATCGCGGCCGAGGACGTGCCGATCATCCCGCTCGTGCACAAGGGCCTCAATAAGGTGACGTCGGCTCGCGTGCACGACTTCACGATCAACGCGCAGATGTTGCCGCTGTGCACGAAGGTCTGGCTCGACGCGTAAGGAAATAGCGCGCGGGTTGTTTCGCGTGCTTGAGCGGTTGACGTAGAGGGCGGGCTCGTCGCGAGGGGATCGCGGCGGGCCCGCTTTTTTACGCGCGGTGGCGTCTCCGGGGTTGCCGGAGCCGCGCTGGCGGCCAGAGCAGGAGCAAGCGACACCTGTTTGGCCAAAACTGCCCCGCTTTGCGAGTCTCTAGGGAGTGCGGGGACTGCTGGCGAAGGCAAAACCGCAGGTGGGTTCAGGACGCCAGACGGACTGAAGGAGCTTTTGCGGCTCGAAGGCGCCTGGCTCCTCGCAAAGTGGGGGAGTTTTGGCCAGCAGGGTGGGCTTCTGCTCTTCTCTGGGCCGGCGCCGCTACAATGGGGGCGACTTTCGCACCCGGCGGCCCCGGTCGCCGGGCGTTTTGCGTGTGCGGCCGCCATTGCGTCGCGCGCCTCCTGGAGAAAGGGCCTCGCCGTGCTCATCCACCGCCTTGCCGCGCAGCTTGCCACCTCTGCCGAGTTTCGCTCCATCGAGCGCTCTCTCGGCTTAGGCGACGATGCCACGCTCGGCATCGGCCAGTCCGCTCGTCCGCTGCTCATCGCGGCCGTCTATGCGCGCAATCCCCGCCCCACGCTCGTCGTCGTGGCCGGCGAGGACGCGGCGGATCGCACAGCACAGGCCCTCTCCGCCTACTTGGGGCGCGACACTGTGACGCGCTTCCCCGAGCGCAAGGATGCTCCTTGGAGCGACAAGGTGGCTGACGGCTCCGTTGTTGGCGCTCGCTGTCGCGCCGTTGCCCGCCTCAACGCGGGCGAGCCGTGCGTCGTCGTGAGCTCGGCCCGCGCGCTTCTGCGCTGCGTTCCCATGGCGGGCAGCGGCTACTTCGAGCCGATCACCTTCCAACTGGCCCAGGAGGTGCCCTTCGCCGACGTGCCCGCCCAGCTGCTGTTCCGCGGGTATACCAACGCGGGCGCAGCCGATGAGCCCGGCACGTTCCACGTCCACGGCGACGCCATCGACGTCTTTCCCGCCCAGGCGTCGAGCCCCGTCCGCATGGAGTTCTTTGGCGACGAGATCGACGCCATCCGCCGCATGGTGCCGGCGACCGGCCAGACGATCGGCGACATCGAGCGTGTCACGCTGTTCCCCTGCCGCGAGCTCGCCCTGACGCCGCAGGCTGTCGAGCGCTGTCAGAAGCGCCTTTACCAGCTGGCGCAGGACGACGACGAGGTCGCCGCCCACATGGAGATGCTCTCCCAGGGCGTCGTCTTTCCCGAGCTTGACCGCTACCTGCCGCAGCTCTATGCGACGACTGTCTCCCCGCTGGCCCACGTCAGCCCCGATACGCTCATGGTGCTCGCCGAGCCGCGCTCGCTGTTCGACGACGCGACGCGCGCCTACGACGACCTCTCTCAGGCCGCTATCGAGCGCCGCGGCGGCTCCACGAAGCGCATCGAGCTCGACGGCCTCTACCTGCCGCCGGCCAAGCTCGACTTCGGTACCCAACAGCGCCTGACCCTGGTGGCCCTGCTGCGTGCTGGCGGCGCCGCGACGGCCGAGATGCAGGTCCAGCAGCCCGACGTCGCCGGTGGCGCCCGCCTCATGCGGCGCCTGTCGTACTTCACGCACTCCGGCATCGCCTGCGTTTTCGCCATCCCCGACTCCGATGCGCGCCGCTCCATGAAGCTGTCGCTGACCGACGAGCGCTTGCCTATCGTCGAGTCGCTCGGCAACGATCCCGCCAATGCCGCCCCGCTCACGAAGGCCTGGGCCGACGTTGCCCCCACGCCTTTGCCCCGCGGGTCGGTCCTCGTGACGGACGCGCCCATCCCGGCAGGCATCGTGCTGCCCGACGCTCGCTTGGCCGTCATCTCGGCCGGTGACCTCATGAGCCGTATGGCCAAGCACGGCAAGCGCCGCAACGTCGACGTGACGGACGTGACGTTCCCGTTCAAGCCGGGCGACTACGTCGTCCATGCCACGCACGGCATCGCGCTGTTCGCGCAGATCGTGCGCCAGGAGGTCGCCGGCCGCGAGCGCGACTACTTCCTGCTGGAGTATGCGGGCGGCGACAAGCTGTTCGTGCCGTTCGAGCAGGTTGACCGTATCACGCGCTACGTCGGCCCCGAGGGCGACGCGCCCCGGCTCACCCGCCTGAACACCGCCGACTGGAGCCGCGCGACCACGAAGGCGCGCAAGGCCGCCAAGAAGCTCGCGTTCGACCTCGTCGACCTCTACACCCGCCGCGCCAGCGCCCAGGGCTTTGCGTTCTCGCCCGACACGCCCTGGCAGCGCGAGATGGAGCAGAGCTTCCCCTACGACGTCACCGAGGACCAGGCGCTCGCTATCGCCGACATCAAGGCCGACATGGAGTCGACTAAGCCGATGGACCGCCTGCTCTGCGGCGACGTGGGCTTCGGCAAGACGGAGGTTGCTCTTCGCGCGGCGTTCAAGGCGACGCAGGACAAAAAGCAGGTCATGGTGCTGTGCCCCACGACGATTCTCGCCCAGCAGCATTACCAGACATTCTCGGAGCGTTTCGCCCCGTTCGGCGTCACCGTCGAGGTCCTCTCGCGCTTCCGCAGCGCCAAGCAGCAGCGCGAGGCACTCAAGGGCTTCGCGGCTGGCGAGGTTCAGGTGCTCGTGGGCACGCATCGCCTGCTGTCCAACGACGTCAACCCGCGCGACCTGGGCCTTGTTATCGTGGACGAGGAGCAACGTTTCGGCGTGCAGCACAAGGAGCAGCTCAAGAACATGCGCGAGCAGGTCGACGTGCTGACGCTGTCGGCGACGCCCATCCCGCGCACGATGCAGATGGCCATGTCGGGCGTTCGCGACATGTCGCTTATCAAGACGCCTCCCGCCGGCCGTCGGCCCGTGAAGGTACACGTCGGCGAGTGGGACGAGGATGTCGTGAGTGCGGCCATCCGCCTGGAGCTGGCGCGTGGCGGCCAGGTGTACTACGTGTCGAACCGCGTCAAGGCCATCGACGACGCCGTGAACCGCGTTATGAGCGTGGCGCCCGAGGCCCGCGTGCGCGTCGCCCATGGTCAGATGAGCGAGCGCGAGCTCGAGGACGTTATGGAGAGCTTCGTCACCGGCAAGACCGACGTGCTCGTGGCCACGACGATCATCGAGAGCGGCATCGACAACCCGCACACGAACACGCTGATCATCGAAGACGCCCAGCGCTTGGGCCTCGCGCAGCTCTACCAGCTCAAGGGGCGCGTCGGTCGTGGCAAGCTGCAGGCCTACGCCTACTTCATGTTCCCGCCCGACCTGCCGTTGACGCCGGAGGCCACCGAGCGCCTCGTCGCGATCGGCGAGCACACTGACCTGGGCAGCGGCATGAAGATCGCGATGCGCGACCTGGAGATCCGCGGCGCCGGCTCGCTCATGGGAGCCGAGCAGCACGGCAACCTCTCGAGCGTCGGCTTCGACCTCTACACGCAGATGCTCGGCGAGGCCGTGGCGCAGGCGCGTGGCGAGGAGCCGGCCGAGGCGGCGGAGGCCACGGTCACCATCAACCTGCCGGCCGACTACTTCCTGGACGAGGAGTACGTGCGCGACGTCGACCGGCGCGTGCTTGCCTACCGCAAGCTCGCGGCCGTCACGGAGCTCGCGGCTGTGGATGCGCTGGAGCACGAGATCGCCCAGACGTACGGGGAGCTGCCGCTGGCGGCTCGCAACCTGTTCGACCGGGCGCGCATTCGCATCCGGGCCGATCGGCTGGGTGTCGCCTCGGTGGGCTACGTTGCCGGCAAGATCCAGCTGGGCGGGACGAAGGTGCCGGTCGAGACCGCCAAGCTGTGGCGTTCCCGCGGCGCGCTCGTCTACCCCAAGACCGAGAAGGTGACGTATCCGTTCCGCAAGGGCGAGGAAGAGCTCGTGCCGAGCGCTCTGGCGTTGCTCGAAGAGCTTGGCGGGGCTGACGAGTAGCGAAAGGAAAGCGGCGGCCTCGCCCCCTGCCTGATGGATGAGGGGTGAGGCCGCATGCTAGAACGGGCTGAATTCCGAGCTCTGGCTACTGGGCAAAGACCTGGCGCGCCGCGTACAGACCCGTGCACATGCAGTGCGTGCCCGAGCGTTCTGCGACCAGCTCTCCCACGCAGCGCAAGCCCTCGATCGGCGCACCCGTCTCGTCGAGAGCACGGTACTCG
Organism: Coriobacteriia bacterium; assembly: GCA_018368455.1. Lineage (NCBI taxonomy): Bacteria > Bacillati > Actinomycetota > Coriobacteriia > Coriobacteriia bacterium. The sequence goes on along the minus strand of JAGZEG010000002.1, from coordinate 89,630 downwards.
TCGTCCACGACGATGCCGCCCAGCGTGATGTGGGCAGCCCAGGCGCGTGGGGAGGCATAGAACGGGCCCTCGTCGATGGGGGCATCCTCGTTGAACACCGTGCGGCCGAATTGCTCGTCGGTGCCGGTTTCGGCCATCTTGTTGTACGCGGCGACCGTTTCTTCGAGCGCGGCGGGGTCCACCTCGATCTTTGTTGCGAGTTCGGCAAGCGTGTCGGCGCGGAACAGCTGGCCGTTCTCGATAAGGAACTCTTCGTCGGCGCCGTAGGGGGTGACGCCCTCGTCGGTGATGAGGCTGTTCTTGCGGTCGCTAATGATGAAGGCGAAGCCGCCCGGCTGCTTCATCATTGCCTGAGACATAGTGTAGCGGTCGGCAGACTCGTTGACGAAACGCTTGCCATCTGCGTTTACGAACAGGCAGCAGCTCGTGTCGCCCACAATTGTCTCCGTCGAAAAGTCCTTGCGGTCGGCATAGGGGAAGACCATGGGCTTTTCCATATAGGCAGTCTGGCCGCCTGCCGCGAGTGCCATCGTGATGCCGTCGCCCGTGTGGCCATACGCGTTCGTCGTGGGGATGATCGTGTCGTCGGTCCAATCCCAATACGTGTTGTATTGCTTGAGCATCTTGGGGTTGCCCGAGTAGCCTCCGGAGGCGAGGATGACGCCGCGCTTGGACGTGATGCGATAGGTCGTGCCGTCATCGTGAACGCCTACAACGCCCGTGACTGCTCCGTCCTGTACGATGAGCTCGGTTGCACTCGTGAGCGGGATGAGGGTGATGGGCAGGTCGGCCGTGTCCAGCTCCTTTGAGAAGAGGTCGAAGAAGCCCTCGCCGCACTTGCCCGTTGTCGAGCCGGAGTGGCGCGGCCACGGGTAGCCGACGATGCCGGTGAGCTTCTTCCAGCTGAATCCCATCTCGTCGAGCCAGGTGTCCAGCTCGACGACATGAGGTGCATAGGCGAGCCACTTCTCGAATGTGCCGCCGTTGGCGAGGTAGTAGTCGAGCGCCATGAACTCTGCCGAATCAAAGACCTTGCCTGACCCCTCGGCGTTCCAGGCGTCGTAGTCTGCCTGGATCTTGTCGAGCAGATCCTGGTCGATGCCGGCATCGGCGGCGCGCTGCATCGTCTCGGAGAAAAGGGCGGTATAGCCCTCGTTGTTGTCGACGCGCAGCTCGACCGGCGCATTGATGTAGTGCATGTACCCGCCGCTTACCAGGGCGTTGCCTCCAATATTCGACGTCTTTTCCAGGACGACGACGTTGGAGGCTCCTTCTTGAGCTGCCGCTATTGCGGCGGCCATGCCGCTGGCGCCTGCGCCGACGATGACGATGTCGGCATCGAGCTCCTCGGTGGCGGTGCTTTTCTCGGGACCGGGTACCTTCTCGAGCGCCGACGGGTCGCCACCTGCCTGCTCTACACAGTCTGCCGTTGCCTGGAAAATGGCATAGCTCGTTAGCGTGGCGCCCGTGATGCCGTCGAGGCCAAGCGACTGGTACTCGACGATGCGGCCGGGCAGCTCGGCGATGGCCATGTCAGAGATGTAGCGCGTCTCGTTGTGCGAGACGACCTCCAGACTGGTCAGAGCGTTCTCGCTGAATGTGGCCTCTACGACGAGCTCGCCTCCTCGTCCGCGCCCCGTGCCTCGATACGTGCCGGGCTTATACGAGGGCCCTGCGTCGGAAGCGAAGGCGCGGCTGTGCTTCCGTGAGATGGCGCTTCCCGAGACGGTGGCGCAGATGGCGCCCGCAATAGAGAGTTTGACGAAGCCCCGGCGATCGACGGAGAGCGTGTGGGTCATGTCCATGCGGATCCCCTTTCATGTTGGCGTGCTTGCTTTGCGGCGGGCATGGCGGCGAGACGCGCCTCGTCCGTCGCGATGCCGTGCGAGTATCATGAGCAGAACGCCGGTGTGGAAAATCACCCAGTCGCGGGGATATCCCAGCTCAGATGCGTAGGGCGAGAGAATCACTCAGGCTGGGTGAGGACATGCGCTTTTAGAAGATATATCGACTGGGGGCGGTGTGGCCTGTCGAGGGGAGGCGTCGTGACTGGCCTGACGGATATCAAGGTGGGCGAGATTCGAACTCTTGTAAGGATCTTTGCGACTCTCGCGCTGGGCTTCTTCGAGGTGCGGCTCATTAATACGTACGCGTATCCGCTCTACCTCGGCGTGCATACATACCTGCGCGAGGCGGTGAGCTTGTCGTCGCTTGTTCTTTACTTCGTCATCGCGCTGCTGGCGTATCGCTGGTCCCGCGTGCTGTCGGAGCGTCGGATACTGGGAGCCACCGTTTCTGGTTTGGCTCTTGGGGCATGCCTGCTCGCCATCGCTCTGGCAGTGAGGGCACCGGGTGTCATTGCGGTTGGAGCCATTGTGTTTGGCATCGCACGGGCATCTGCCGAGCTCCTGGCTGCCATGGCGCTAACAACTATAGGGCCAGCGCGCTCTCTGCCGATGCTTGTATGCGCTCTCATTGCTGCGTATGTGCCGGAGGGCGCTCTGAGCGTCCTCCCGTTTGCGTGGGGATTTGGCCTCTACCTGGCAGTGCCTCTGCTTTTTCTCGCTACCGGATGGCCGGTCATCAGGCAAGCGCTTGGGCGCTGGGGCGATGCCAGCGCGGCGGGAGGGGCGGCCCGTGATCATGCGGTGACGGAGCCTGGCGCATTCCTGCCGTTCTCACATCGCTTTTTTGTGGCGATGTTCGTATTGCGGGTTGCCTATGGGCTGTCGCTCACGTTCAACGCCTCGATGGGTGTGGCAGTTCAAGCTCCGCTGGTGATGGTGCCCCTCGTGATCGTCGCGCTGTGGTGCGCGGCGCGTCGACGTATCGTGTCTGCAGACGTCCTGTACCAGGGGTCGACACTGCTTGTGATATCTGGATTGCTTGCCATGCTGGTGCCACAGCTTGTTGGCAGCTCTGCGCCCAACGCTCTGCTCACGTCTGGCGCCGATCTGTTCGTTGTTTTTGCGCGGTATGGGCTTGCTGTTATCGGATATCGTAGCCCGGCGGCAAGTCTGCTGACGAGCGCTTGGGGCATTGGCATCATGCAGGCGGGCGTGTTGGCGGGAACGGGCATAGGAACGCTGTTCGGGTCGCTTCTCGCCACCGACTCCGCCGCATTTATACCGATCGTGGCACTGTTGACGCTGCTTTTCACCGCATTCAGCCTAGTGTTGCTCCAGGGCTTTAGCTTCGAAGAGGCGGTGAGCAACGTGCGACAGCCCCCGATGCCCGTTGTGTCGCATGATGACGACGGCACTGGGGAGGCATTTGCGGCGTGCTGCGAAAAGCTGGCTGTCACGTATGGCTTAACGAATCGAGAGCGCGACGTTCTGCGCCATCTTGCGCGCGGCCGCAACGTCCCCTTTATGCAAGAAGACCTGCACATCTCGCACAATACGGTGCGAACGCACGTCAAGCATATCTATCAGAAGATGGGCATCCGTTCTCAGCAGGAGCTTATCGAGCTGGTGCTGGAGTCTCAGGCACGGCGATGCTAGCAGTCTGCTCCTCGAGGAGCTTGGCGGAGCTGACGAGTAGTCTGGTCACGAGGCCCCGTTAAGCATGCCGGAAGTTCGGTAAAGACACGCCACATGTGGGGGACGGCGCAGCGCGCCCTCCTATAGTGGTGGGATCTGCTTCTCTGCTGACGGATGGGGCTACTCCATGGAAAAGCGCGCGGCGGTGGGTGATGATGGGATGGTGGGGACGGCTCCTGCCGTGGGCGAGACGGCCTCCCGCGTGCAGAATGCGCCGACCCTCTATGTCGTCGTGCCCTGCTACAACGAGCAGGAGGTCCTGCCCGAGACGGCGCGGCGCCTCGGCGATATCCTGCGCGCGATGCGTACCGCCGGATCGATCGGCCCGGCGAGCCGCGTGCTGTTTGTCGATGACGGCAGCTCGGACGCCACGTGGGAGCTGATCGAGGGGCTGCATCGGAATGCCGCTGGTGACGGCCTGTTTGCGGGCGTGAAGCTCGCGCATAACGCCGGCCACCAAAACGCGCTGTACTGTGGGCTCATGGTTGCCCTGCGGCGCGGAGCCGACGCTGCCATCTCCATCGATGCCGATCTGCAGGATGACGTGCGTCTTATCCCGCAGATGGTTGAGGCCTGGGACAGCGGTGCGCAGATCGTCTACGGCGTGCGCCGGCGCCGCGACAAGGACACGGTGGCCAAGCGCTCGACGGCCGAGGCGTTCTACAAGCTCATGCGCCTGCTCGGGGCGGAGACGGTGCCGGACCACGCCGACTACCGCCTCATGGGTCGCCCGGCGCTCGAGGCGCTCTCGCAATACTCGGAGGTCAATCTTTTCTTGCGCGGCATCGTGCCGATGCTGGGATTTAAGACGGAGCGCCTCTACTACGACCGCGCGGCGCGCTTTGCCGGCACGTCGAAGTACCCGCTCAAGAAGATGCTGGCGTTTGCGCTCAACGGCATCACGTCGTTTAGCGACAGACCGATCCACCTCATCACGCTCGCTGGCGCCCTCACGCTGCTCGTCAGCTTTATCATGCTCGTCTATGTGCTTGTGAGCGCCCTGACGGGACGGGCCGTGGCGGGGTGGGGCAGCATCATGGTCTCCATCTGGTTCGTCGGCGGCCTCGTCATGGTGTCGCTCGGCGTCGTGGGCGAGTACATCGGCAAGATATACCTCGAGTCGAAGCATCGGCCCCGCTACATCGTTGAAGAGGAGCTGCAGTGAGCCAGGACGGACAGAGGCGGGCCGTGGCGGGGGACGGCGGCGACGCGCGCGCCCAGCGCGAGGCGTGGCTGCGGGCCCTGAGCGAAAAGGAAGCCCGCCGCGGCTTTGGGCATGCGGGCGGCATGGACGTCCGCGCCAAGAAGGGCATGGGCCCCAACAAAGCGTGCGGCCACAAGGGCGGCATTTCTCGACAGGGCTCGAAGCGCGGCTAGTTGGTGGTAGGCGAGGCCTCGGCCGTTCTTTCCGCGAGGCTCTTGCCGCTGCGGATCTCGTCCTTGTACTTCCACGTGCCCCAGCGATAGTACGCCAGCATGCCCGTCACCATGAACACCCAGGCAACGGGGTAGCTCGCGTAAATACCCGGCAGACCCGGTGCCACGGCCTGCACACCGAGCACCCAGGCGATGCGCAGCACACACATGAACGCCACGGCGAGGATCATCGGCACGACTGTCGATCCCACGCCGAAGAACAACCCGCCGATGCCCATGTACGTCGCGTAGAGGAAGTACAGCGGCACGATGACGGACATGGCCTGGATGCCGAGCCGCACGACCTCTGGGTCGGGCGAGAACATGCCGAGGACGGGGTAGCGCAGTGCCCACATGGCGCTCACGAGCGCGATCGTGATGCCGACGTTGACGCCGACGCCGGCAAGCACGCCGCGCTTGGCTCGGTCAAAGCGCCGCGCGCCAACGTTTTGCCCCACGAACGTCGTGATGGCACCCTGAATGGCGCCGACGGGCATGTAGAGCCAGCCATCGATCTTCGAGTAGGCGCCGAATCCGTCCATAGCCTCGATGCCATAGAGGTTGACCTGCGACGATATGATGACACTCGACAGGCAGATCACCGTTTGCTGCACACCGTTGGGCAGGCCGATGGACAGCATCTTGCGGACGATGGTGCCGTCTATCGTGGGCCTCGTGCCTGCCATATAGAACTGCTCGCGCTGGCTGCGGATGCGCAGGAGCGTGATGCAGGCCGACAGCGTCTGTGCCAGCGCCGTGGCGAGGGCTGCTCCCAGCACGCCCATGTCGAGCACGGCCACGAACACGTAGGCAAGCGCGAGATTGAACAACGACGAGATGATGAGGATGACCATGGGGGAGCGCGAGTCGCCGCGCGAGCGGAATACGGCGGATCCCATGTTGTAGATGACCATCGGCAACATGCTGAGCGCATACGTGCGCATATAGAGCGTGCCTGCGTCGAGCACGTCTCCCTGCAGGTTCATGAGCGCCAGGCACGGACGGGAGATGAGCCAGGCGACGGCTGTCATGATGAGGCCGCCGGCTATGGCGAGCGCCCCGGCCGACCAGACGGCCCGACCGAAGCGGGCGTAGTTACGCGCGCCGAAGAGCTGGGCGAGCACGACGCCAGCACCGAGTGAGACGCCGAAGAAGAAGCACGTGATCGTCGAGATGAGATAGGCGCAGCTCGAGACAGCTGCCAGCGCGACGTTGCCTGCCCAGTGGCCGAGGATCATCGAGTCCACGGTGACGTAGAACTGCTGGAAGAAGTTTGTCACCAGCATCGGCAGGGCAAACAGCACGAGCGTCGGCAGAATGGCGCCTCGCGTCATGTCGCCGCGCGGCCGGGCGGCGGGCTTGTCGGACGCGGATGCAGATGGCGGTGCTGTCGGTGCCATGGGGCTCCTTGGATGCCAGGTGGGGCGTGGCCTTGGTTTGTGGTGGCCTGCCCCATCGTTTGTTACCCTGCGTGGCACACTATAGCCATGGGGCGCCTCTGCTGCGCCGCACTTCGCCGAAGGGCCGGCTGTTGCTCACCAACTGGCTCTCGAGAGGTTTTCTGCGAGCGGCTTGCCCTGACGCTGCGCTGACAAAACGGGAGTGACCTCTCTGCCTGCGGATCTTCTGCCATTTGTCAGGGCCACGTCAGATTTCAGATATCCGGGTAGCGTATGCGACACACGTGCGGCCTGTGGGTACAAGTTCAATACGTCTGCCCCCAACCACAAACCAGAGGAGACCTTACGTGAGCGACAGACAGGGCCCCAACCTCAACGACCTCTTTGGCAGCCTGTTTGGCTTCCCGATTCCCGGCCAGGGCGGCTCGGGCCAGCAAGGTCAGAGCCAGGACGGCTCAAACACCATCCCCGTCGACGCCACGGTGACGGGCGGCGACGGCTCTGACGGCCAGCCTCCTCACGAGCCTCGTCCCTCCGTTATGGAGACGATCGCCACGTGGAGCAAGCGCGCGTTCATCGTGCTCGGCATCCTTGCCGTTATCGTGCTCGTTTTCTGCTACTGGTGGTTCCACCCGGCCATCAACCTGCATAGCACCCAGGTGTGGAGCTGGCTCATCCTTATCGCCGCACTCGTCGCTGGCGCTCTGTGGGTGGCCTCTATCCGCTGCGAGTCTAAGCGTACGCTGCTGCGTCGCCTGCTCGTGATTCCCGGTGCCGTTGTCGTGGCGTACGTTGTCGGCATCCTTACGGGCATGTCCATCATCCCGGGCAACGCCGAGCGCTACGCTACGGTCCTCGAGACGCAGGAGGGCGACTTCGCATCCGACATCCAGCCGGTCAACTACTCCGAGGTGCCCGTCATCGACCGCGATTCTGCCATTTTGCTCGGCAACCGCGCCATGGGCTCCATCCCCGAGTATGTGAGCCAGTTCGAGATCTCAACGGCATACAGCCAGATCAACTACCACGGCAAGCCGGTGCGCGTGAGCCCGCTCGTCTACGCCGATCTCTTCAAGTGGTTCACGAACCGCGCCGAGGGCATCCCCGCCTACGTTGTCGTTGACATGACGACGCAGGAAGCGCAGGTCGTGAAGCTCGAGCAGCCCATCAAGTACTCCGAGAGCGAGCCGCTTGCCCGCAACATTGATCGCTACGTGCAGCTCAAGTATCCCACGTACATGTTCGACGAGAAGTCGTTCGAGATCGATGAGGACGGCACGCCGTGGTGGGTCTTCCCCGTGCAGAAGCGCACGATCGGCCTGTTCGAGGGCACGACGATTCAGCGCGTCGTGCTTGTGAACGCCAGCACGGGCGAGACGCAGGACTATGCCATCGAGGACTGCCCCCAGTGGGTTGACCGCGCCTACCCGAGCGACCTGCTCATCAAGCAGTACAACTGGAGCGGCCTGTACTCCGGCGGCTGGCTGAACTCCTGGCTCGGCCAGAAGAACGTCGTGCGCACGACGCCGGGCACCGACGGCAACCTCGGCTACAACTACATCGCCCAGAACGACGACGTCTACCTGTACTCCGGCGTGAGCTCCGTCACGGCCGACAACTCCATCATCGGCTTCATTCTCGTGAACCAGCGCACGGGTGACTCGCGCTTCTTCTCCGTGGCGGGCGCTACGGAGGACTCGGCCATGTCGTCTGCCGAGGGCGCGGTCCAGAACCTCAAGTACACGGCGACGTTCCCCCTGCTACTCAATATTGAGAACCAGCCGACGTACTTCATGGCGCTCAAGGACGGCGCGGGCCTCGTCAAGAAGTATGCGATGGTCAATATCCAGCAGTACCAGAACGTGGCCGTCGGCGACACGGTGGCCGAGACGCAGGAGAACTACGTCAAGCTCCTCGCCGAGCAGGGCATGCTTGATGACGAGACGGCGCAGCAGGCCGTTACCCAGGTGAGTGCTCAGGCGAGTGGCACGATCGCGACGATGGCGCAGGGCGTCGTCGACGGCAACTCGCACTTCTACGTGACGCTCGAGGGCGACGAGTCCGGTGTCATCTACGACTTTGCGCTGCCGGGCCTGCTGCCCATCGTGACGTACCAGGTGGGTGACGACATCGAGTTCTCCTATGCAGAGCCCGAGGACGGCGCAGCGACGCGCACGGTGACGGCGTTTGCCGATGCGAACGCGACGGGTACGGCGCAGGACGGCGAGGTGAGCGGCTCCGTCGGCTCCGCAAGTGCCGATGCCGGCGCGAGCGCTACCTCCGATGGCGGCGCCACGGCATAACGCCTTACGAGGACAAAGTGCCGGGCACGCCCCGGCGCTTTGCCGGATGTGCCAACACGAGGGCCCCGCGTGCTAGCTGATGGCACGCGGGGCCCTTTTCTACGTATTGGGGTTCGTGTGCTGTCCCCCTGCGCGAAAAACAGCGCTGCCCGCCCGCCTCTCTCTGGCGGACGGGCAGCGCTTGCATGCAATCAAAAGTCGAGACTTGCGAGATTTCCCGGCCTTAGTCGAAGCGGCTGATGAAGCCCTCGACGGCCTCGATGCACTCGTTGGGGTGCGTGGCGTTGGCGATGTGCGGCGCGCCCTGGATGAGCGTCCACTCGCAGCCGGGGATGAGGTCGACGCCCTCCTTGATGACCCACGGCGAGCCCTCGTCGTCGGTCCCGGACAGCGCCATGCAGGGAACCTTGATGTTCTTGACGCCCTCGCGGATGTCCCAGTCGCGCATCTTGCCGGTCACGACGAACTCCGATGCGCCTTGCATGATCATGTAGCACTCGCCGACGCCCGCGAACGAGTCCTTGAGGTTCTGCGAGTAGTCCTTCTCGTACATGCCGGTGACGTGGCGCTTGTAGTACTCGTCGTAGGCGGCGCGGGCCTGCACGGTGCCGTAGTCGCCGGTGCGCTCGGCCTCGGCCAACGCGTTTTGCATCTCGAGCGGCAGGAACGTGATGAGGTGGTTCGCGGCGTCCAGCCAGCTCTGGATGCGCACGGGTGACGAGTTGATGACGAACGAGTTCACGCCGGTGTCGTCCTTCATCATGCACAGCATGCCGAGCATGCCGCCCCACGAGTTGCCAAACAGGTGGATGTTGTCGAGTCCGAGGGCCTTGCGCACGGCGTAGAACTCGTTGACCCACAGGTCGTAGTTGTAGAAGTCGGGATCCTGCGGGGGGATGGCCGACTTGCCGCAGCCGATCTGGTCGTAGAAGATGACCTGGCGGCCGTAGCGGTCGGCTATCTCGGCATATTCCAGCAGGTAGTTGTGGCAGTCGCCGGGGCCGCCGTGCAGCACGAGCAGCGGCTTCTTGCCGGGCTGGCTTTCGCCGACGATCTTGCAATACGTTTTGTAGCCCAGATAGTCGACGTAGACTTCCTTGATCTCTGCCATGTGTTCTCCCTTTCAAGCATACAGACGGTTCGGTGCAGAAGGGCTGTGCTGGTGCGGACCCTAGTCGACCTCGATAGAGACGGGGTCAGCCAGCTTCCCCTTCTTGTCCAGGACGACGGCCACGACGTAGCCGACGATGCCGACGATGAGCATGAGGCCGCCCAGGAAGAGGTTCACGGGCAGTCCCTCAAAGCCGGTGAGCAGTGGGAAGTTGCTCAGCACGAGATAGAGCACGTATATCATGCCAACAAGGGCGATGGCGGGCGCAATAGTCGTCTGAAAGACGTTGTGGCCGAAGCCTTCTTCGGCATTGTGCTTGCGCATGTACATGAACACGGCGATGCAGACGATGAGCTCGAGGGCCATGATGCCTGCGATGGCGATGGCAGAGCAGATGGCACCGATCTGGCTGTAGGGGTCGAGGCCGAACGCGGCCAGGATGAAGGCGAGGCCAACGCCAAACACCATGTTGGCGCACGACGCGATGAACGGCGACTTGTGGGCGTTCGTCTTGCACAGGGCCTTGGGGAGCAGGTCGGCGCGCGCGAAGGCGAACAGGTAGCGTGACGCCATGTTATGCGAGGCCATCCACGACGCGAAGTTCGAGATGAGCAGCAGCCAGAAGAATATGTGTCCAACGATGTCCCCGCAGTATTCGACGGCGACGGAGTGGTAGAGGCCTGAGGGGTCGTCTGTGGCCATCTGCACGACGTTGTCGGCACCGACGGCCGCGATGACCGACCAGGCAGACAGCGAGTAGACGAGGCCGATGACGATGACAGCGATGAACGTGGCGCGGGGGACCGTCTTACGCGGGTTCTTCGTCTCCTCGCCGAAGATGGCCGTGGCCTCGAAGCCGATGAAGCACAAAAACGCGAAGCACACGCCCAGACCTGGCGCGCCGGAGAAGAACACTGCGGGCGAGAACGACTCGAGCGTGTAGGCGCCAAAGCCCTCGTGGATGAGTACGCTCACGTCGACGAGCGCCAGCACGGAGACCTCGCACACGAGGCAGACCATGAGGAACTTCGTGCCACCCTCGATGCCGAAGTAGCTGAACACCAAGATGATGGCCGCCATGATGAGCGAGACGACCCACCAGGGGATGGCGACGCCTATCTCCTGCTCGATGATGGAGGCTGCAAACGTTCCGCCGGCGCTCACGAGGTAGACGGAGAGCATGTTATAGGCGGCGACGGCGACGTAGCCCGCTGCTGTGCCGAGTTTCTTTCCCATGCCCATGGAGATGTACGTGTAGAAGGCGCCGGCGTTCGTCACGTGCGACGCCATGGCCGTAAAGCCTACGGAGAAGAACAGCAGCAGGATGCCTATGAACACGAAGTCCATCGGCGCCGCTGCCCCGTTGCCCAGCATGAAGATGAGCGGCGTGTTCGTTGCGGAGGCGCCCAGGGGCGCGGCTGCGGCGATGACGAGGAACACGAGCGCGAGCGTGCCGATGGCTCCGTGCTTGAGCTCGTTGCCGGGGGAGGGTTCGTGAGCCATGACAGCTCCTAACGGTCGTTTGCCTATACTGCGTCAGCTCAGTTGCACGCAGGGCACGGTCCCCATTCCCATCCCCCATGCACAGCAGACTTGTGGTGAAGAATAGTACGTTTTACGGATTTTCTGTTGTGAAAAATAATGCGCCGGCCGAGAGGGCTCCAGAGCCCCGCGACCGGCGCAGTCGGCTAACCTGAAACGCGCTAGAACGGCATCATCGCGCCGGGCATTTCCTCGGCTCCAGCGTCGCCGGGAAGATGGATACGCGGAGGCAGCTCGTTCACGGACGTCGTCGCCAGCACCTCGGACAGCAGGCCCATCGTATGCGCAAGGTTGGAGCGCGGGTGCTTCAGGGCGATGGACAGCGGCACGCCCGTACGGTTGATGCAGCACAGGTGGCTCACTCCGGCCTCGACGGCCGAGGCGATGACCGTGTCGTCGATGGCGCCTGCCACGGCGATGAGCGGCTTACCGGCGGCCTTGCAGCGGCTCGCCACGCCGACGACGACCTTGCCGTGCAGTGACTGACCGTCGAAGCAGCCCTCGCCCGAGAACACGACGTCCGCCTCGCGCACGAGCTCGTTGAAGCCGGCCGTGTCGAGCACGGTCTGGATGCCCATCTGCAACGGCGACCCAAAGAACGCCACCATGCCGGCGCCCATGCCTCCCGCCGCGCCGCCGCCGGGCACGCTGAGCACGTAGCGCCGCAGGTCGGCCAGGATGACGGACGCCAGGTGCGCCAGGCCCTCGTCCAGCATGCGAACCTGGCTGGGCGTCGCGCCCTTCTGCGGGCCGAATATGGCCGCTGCTCCCGTCGTGCCGCACAGCGGGTTGTCGATGTCGCACATCGTGACGATCTCGACGTCCTTGAGCCGCGGATCGAGCCCCCGCATGTCGATATGCGCGATGTGCGACAGCGTCTCGCCCACCGGCACGAATGCCTCGCCCGTTTCGTCGAGGAACCGCACGCCGCACGCCGCTGCCATACCGCAGCCGCCGTCGTTGGTCGAGCTGCCGCCCAGGCCCATGATGACGCGCGTTGCTCCGTGGTCCAGGGCATCGAGCAGCAGCTGGCCTACGCCATACGTCGTCGTCTTCTCGGCGTGGCGGTTCTCGCCCACCAGGGGCAGGCCGGCCGCTGCGGCCATCTCGATGACGGCTGTCCCGTTGTCGAGCAGCCCGTAGTACGAGGGGATGGACTCGCGATAGGGCCCGCACACGGTGGCTTCCATGCGCTTGCCGGGCAGCGCGGCCAGGAAGGCGTCGACGCTGCCCTCGCCACCGTCGGCCACGGGGATGGTGCGAATCGTGGCGTCGGGGAAGCGCTCTTGCAGCGTCTCGGCCATGATGCGGCACACGTCGATAGCGCTCATGGTTCCCTTGAACGAGTCGGGGACGATGAGGAAGTTCGAGTACACCACGGCCTCCTTTCATGCGACGGGCCCGCGCGGATTCGGTGATCTCGCGCGGGCCCAGACGAGAGCTCGGTCAATTGTAACGCGATCGGGGGGATTCCCGCCGAGGTTGAACGCTGGCCTACGCCAGGCCCATGGCCCCACAGATCATGTAGATGATCCAGATGCCGACGATGCCGGAGACGCCCAGGATGCCCGTCGCGATCGTCTGCGTGCGATAGCCCTGGTCAGGCTGCATGGCACCGAAGTTCGTGACGACCCAGAAGTACGAGTCGTTCGCGTGGCTGACCGTCATGGCACCAGCGCCGATGGCCATGACGGCGAGGGCGGCCGCGACAGGCATGTCGAAGCCGAGCGTCGTCATGAGGGGGGCGAGCATGCCGGCCGTCGTCGTGATGGCGACCGTCGAGGAGCCCTGCGCCGTCTTGAGGATGGCGGCGAGCAGGAACGGGAAGAAGATGCCGAGCATCTCCAGGGCGCCTGCCTGGCTCTTGATGAAGTTCACGATGTCGGTGGACGAGATGACCTTGCCCAGCACGCCGCCGGCGGCCGTGATGAACAGGATGGGGCCGACGACCTTGAGCGTCTCCTGGCACAGGTCGTAGAACTTGTCGAGCTTGCCCGTCGAGGCGAGCTGGATGACGCCGAACACGGTGCCGACGGCCAGGGCGATCATCGGCGTGCCGAAGAACGTCAGCAGGTCGTCGATGACGCCAGTCCAGCCGGCCATGGACGAGACGGAGCCGAGGGCCATGAGCACGATGGGCACCACGATGGGGGCCAGCGTGTTGAAGCCGCCGGGCAGCGTGCCGTACTGAGCCTTGAGCTCCTCGTACGTGGCGACGGTCTCTGCGGCGTCGGCCTCATCGGCGGCCTTGACGCGCTTGCCGATGAAGCGGGCGTACAGGATGCCGGCGATGAGCGGGATGATGGACGCAAGCACGCCCATGCCCATGACGAGCAGCAGGTCCTCGGACAGGCCCAGCGAGCCAGCTGCGGCGATGGGGCCGGGCGTCGGTGGGATGAACACGTGCGAGATGTACAGGCCGGCCGACAGGCACACCGTGAGCATGACGGAGCTCGCGGCCGTGCGCTTAACGATGGCCTTGCGGATGGGGTTCAGGATGACGAAGCCCGAGTCGCAGAACACGGGGATGGAGACGATCCAGCCCATGAGCGCCATGGCGATCTCGGGGTGCTTCTTGCCGACGAGCTTGACGACCATGTCGGCCAGCTTGAACGCGCCGCCCGTCGCCTCGAGGATGGAGCCCACGAGCGCACCGAGGATGATGACGATGCCGATGCTCGTGAACGTGCCCGAGAAGCCGGCGCCGATGACCGACGCGATGCCGGAGACCTTCGTCCCGTCGTCGAGCGTCTGGTCGACGAGCGGAATGCCCGCCACGAGGCCGAACACGAGCGAGACGAGCATGATGGAGATGAACGGGTGGATCTTGAACTTGGAGATCATCACGATCATGAGCACGATGGCGATCACGAACGCGACGATGAGCGCGATGCCCGTCATGGGCCTGTCCTTCCTCCGACGCCAGCTACTGAAACTCCCTGCATTAAGGCCGCATTAACGACCAGGGCGCATTCTAGGAGGGGAGGGGAAACCCGACGACTTTTCTTGGCTTGCAGACCGTCTGTGGCGGCAAATGCCCCGCCGAACGGCTTTCTGTGTGGCGCTCGTGCGATGGGGCTTGGGGAGCTTGCGCAGGTGGGGTCGCTGAGCTTGCTTGGTGATGTCCAAGGTGCCGGTGGGATACGCCCCTATCGTGCGATGCGGCCGGCTACGAGGTCGATGACCTCCTGCTTTGCATGGCAGTCGAGCTTGCGGTACAGGCCCTTTGTGTGCGTGCGGATCGTGTTGGGCGTCACACCCTGCTCTTCGGCGATGCGCTGCACCGTGTGGCCCTGCGAGAGGCTCTCAAGTACGGCTGCCTCGCGTTCGGTGAGGCCGAACTCTTCTGCGAGAGCCTGGCAGACGGCATGGCGTGGGTCAAGGGCGGGAGGCGCGCTGGGGGAGGGGCTTGCCTCGCCGGCAGACGTGCCGGCCTGCGTCGCGTCTGTGGAGCCGGTGGCGGGGGAGGCGGTCCGCGTGCCCTGGGAGGCGAGCAGTGCGGCGATGACGAGCGCGCAGGCCATGAGGGCCAGGGCAATGAGCAGCGTGACGATGTCGAAGGCGCCGCGGGCCGCGGGCTCTGTCGCTGAGGGGCCGAACATGAACAGGCTGTCCGTTGCCAGGTAGGCGATGGCCTGGGGCACGAGATAGTAACGGGCCAGGAGGGCGCTCGTGGCGCAGGGGATCTCCGCGATATTCCGGCCCGCGACAGCGCGCCGCGCCGCCGCCTCGACGGGCAGCATCCAGAAGAGCGTCCAGACGACAAGACGCGCGACGAGCAGGGCGTTGATGCCGAGGGTGCTCGCTCCCGCGTTGGCGCTCATCGTGAGCAACACGCCGGCAAAGGCAAGCACGATTGTGGCGACCCAGCTCACGGCACGCCCCACGGCCGGCTGCGCGCGGAGGGCCCACGAGCAAACTGCGAGAACGCCAGAGAATGCCAGCGCAAGGTAGTAGCGCGTGCCCGAAGGGTCGATGGGGTAGACGGAGGTGCCCGATGTGCGTATGCCTGCCAGCGCGCTGACGAGTACGACGAACAGTGCTGCCACGATGAGGAGCCATCGCTCGCTGCCCTCGACGAGGGGCGCGCGGTTTTCTCGCTGTGCCTGCGATGCGATTTGCTGGGAGAGGGAAGCGCGCTCGGCGTCTGGAGAGGCGCCACGCTCGCACTCCTTTTCGTCGGGGTGCCTCTCTGCGGAGCCTTGCGCGAGGGTCGTTTGCGCCCCGCGTGCGTATGCCAGCAGCGGTAGGCAGGCGAGCAGGGGATAGGCGATAAGCACGACGCTGCCAGGTGGCACGGCAGCGCCCGCCCCCGTGAGGAGGGCCGTCACTAGGCGCACGGCGAAGCTGAGGAACAGCGATACGGCCACGTCGATGAGCAGCTGACTTGCGAAGCTCCTGGAGGCGCTCGCGTCATCGAGGCCGCGTACAACGGCCTCTCCCCAGGCGAGCGTCAGCAGGGAGATTGTCACGGCGGCAGCGAGGCAGCCAAGCCCGCCGAGCAGGGCCTCGATGACGGCCCCGTTAGGCAGGGCCATTCCGAGCGCAAGGATGGCCGACGTTGCTGTTCCGCAGAGCACGGCGGGCCGGGGGTTGGAGGAGGGCGTGCCGAGGAGGCGATTAGCTCGGGGCATGGCGAGCGCGCACGCGATCATCGCGATCGAGAGGACGAGCGAAAGGGCACCGAGCTGTGCGGTGTCGGAGAACGCCGCATCGAGCGCTGTCTTACTCAGCGTGAGGAGCGGCCAGTACAGCGCGAGGCCTCCGATGACGAGGGTGCGCTCCCGTTTTGGCATGTCTGTCCGCCTCCTCTCGCCCTGTGATCCGTCGCGTTGCACTACAGGCCCATCTTAGCTCACGTAACCGCCGACAGATTGCTTCACATATTCGGGGGGAGACGGGAAGTGTGAGGGGACATTCGCTCCCCGTTTCTCCAGCTCACGAACCTTGTGGCATTTCCCTCCGAATATGTGAAGACAAAGAGGAGTGAAATGGGGCATACTATTGCAAGCCTACGGCGTGGGTCGGTTTAGCACGTGCCCTTGCGCGACCGCGCCTGGCCGGAGGCAGAACGCGAGCGCGTCCACATTTTTGTGTCGTGCTCACGAGTAGTGGATTGTCCACTAAGACTAGGGGAGTGCACATGGCTATTGAGATGAATCGTCGTTCGTTTGTTGGCGCCGCTGCTGTGGCCGCCGCCGCTCTGGGCACTGGCGCCGTGAGCGCCTTCGCTGCCGAGGGCTCCGCTGCCGCTGACGCTGCCTACGACATCGTCGTCGTGGGCATGGGTGGCGCTGGCATGTGCGCCGCGCTGGCTGCCAAGGAGGCTGGCGCTGAGAAGGTCGTCATCCTTGAGAAGAACGCCATGGAGGGCGGCAACACCATCTTCTCGTCGTCGGGCATGAACGCCTCTGAGACCGTGTACCAGAAGGACCAGGGCATCGAGGACTCGACGGACCTGTTCATCGAGGAGACGATCAAGGGCGGCAAGAACTGGAACAACGCCGCTCTCGTCGAGCAGATGTGCGACGGCTCTGCTGCCGCCATCGACTGGCTTGCCGCGCACGGCCTCGTGCTCGACAACATCACGACGACGGGCGGCATGTCCGTGCCGCGCTGCCACCGTCCCACGGACGGCTCCGCGGTGGGCGCCTCCTACGTGCCCACTATCGCTGCCGCCTGCGTTGAGGCCGGCATCGAGGTCGTGTACGAGTGCCGCGCTTCCGAGCTGCTGACCGACGAGTCCGGCGCCGTCGTGGGTGTCAAGGCTGAGGACGGCACGGAGTACAGCGCCAAGGCCGTCATCCTGGCCTCGGGTGGCTTCGGTTCCAACAAGGACCTCATCAAGATGTACCGCCCCGACCTGGAGACGTTTGTCTCCACCAACGCCGCCAGCATCACCGGCGACGGCATGGTCATGGCCCAGAAGGTCGGTGCCAACCTCATCCAGATGAGCCAGATCCAGATTCACCCGACCGTCTATGCGGACGGCTCGCTCGTCGCTGAGGGCATCCGCGGCGGTGGCGGCATCCTCGTTAACGTCGAGGGCAACCGCTTCGTCAACGACATGGGCACGCGTGACGTCGTGTCCGCCGCCGAGCTCGAGCAGACCGACGGCAAGATCTGGGTCATTTACGACCAGACGGTCTACGACAACAACAAGGCCGCTGCCAACTATGAGAACAAGGGCATGAGCATCAAGGCCGATGATCTTGCCGGCCTCGCCGAGACGCTCGGCATGCCTGCCGATGCGCTGCAGGCCACCGTCGACACGTACAACGCCTCCGTGGGCGGCGCCGAGGATCCGTTCGGCCGCACGACGGGCTTCGTGTCCCCGCTCGAGACGGC
Organism: Coriobacteriia bacterium; assembly: GCA_018368455.1. NCBI lineage: Bacteria > Bacillati > Actinomycetota > Coriobacteriia > Coriobacteriia bacterium. Next base: position 71,968 of record JAGZEG010000002.1, on the reverse strand, counting down.
ACCGTTCTACGCCATCCCCGTGTACCCGGGCATCCATCACTGCATGGGCGGCATCTACGTTGACGGTGACTCCCAGGCCCTGAACATCCTGGGCGAGAAGATCCCCGGCCTGTTCGCGGCCGGCGAGGTCACCGGTGGCATCCACGGCGCCAACCGCATCGGCGGCAACGCCATCTGTGACATCACTGTGTTCGGCATCAACGCTGGCCAGAAGGCTGCTGCGACGCTGTAGCTCTCCCACGGGAACGTGCCCGGACGGCCGTGAGCTTTACGCGAGTCCGGGTACGCCTCCCTTTTCTTGCGCGTATTCGAGCCCGCCGGCGGCCCTGCCGCTGACGTGGCTCGTGCGCTCCCCAAGGGCCCTGTACGCTTCGGCGTGCGGGGCCCTTTGCGTTTGCTGGAGAGGACGGGCTGGCGCTGGAGGGCCCGAAAGGGATCCCTGCGGATTTGCGGGAGCGGGCGGGATGCCTTCCGAGGGCACCCGTGTGGCCCGCGGCGCCTTCTCGGGGAGCTTCCGGGGACGTCGCGCGCGTGTTTTGCGGCGCAAAGAGGAATCCTGGCCAGGAATCGAGCTCGTGTATGCCGAATCTAGGCCGGCTGGCCGTGCATCGCAGCGAAACCGCAGGTCGCGTCAGAGAGCCGTCCCGCGTTCTGAGGGGCGGCCGTACACGAGCTCGATTCCTGGCCGCGAACGGGCGGCTTGGCGACGAAGGCGGGCCTTCGAGCCGGCGAACTGGGTTCAGGAGAGAGCTTCGTTGCCGGCGGGCGGGCGCTGATGCGAGTGGCGACGCGTTCCGGGTTTGGATGGGGTACCCTCTGCTCGCGGCAGCGGATGCGGCTGCCGCCTGACCGCACGACGGCCGGTGCCGAGTGCGCATACGAAGACGGGCCGCAGGGGGAATCGCTTCCACCTGCGGCCCGTTTGGGTCACGCTATGTCAGGAGGCGCGGGAGCGCGCCAGTTGTCGGCCTAGTAGCCGCCGCGGTCGCCGGGGCGACGGTCGCGCCCGCCCTTGCGGAGCGACTCGCCGTAGGCACGGGGGCCGCCGGGCTTGCCGCTGCCGCCCTCGTTCTTCTTGTAGCCGCCCGAGGAGTACTTGCTCGAGACGCGCGAAGAGCCGCTGCCGCTCTTGCCACGGTAGCCGCGGTCCTCACCGGAGCCGTAGCTGCGGCCACCGCGGTCGTTGCCGCCGGAACGCTCGGAGCGGTAACCACGACCCTCGGAGTTGGAGCCGCCGCGATATCCGCGATCATCACGCGAGCCGCCGCGCTCGTCGGAGCGACCGCCGCGATAGCCGCGATCGGAGCCGGAACGCTCGGAGCGATAGCCGCCACGCTCGCCGCGATCCTCGCGGAACCCACCGCGCTCGCCACGGTCGGAACGCTCGCCATAACCGCGGTCGCCACGATAGCCACCGCGCTCGGGACGATCGCCGTAGCCGCGGTCCTCGCGGAACCCGCCGCGCTCGGAGCGCTCACCGTAGCTGCGACCGCCGCGATCGGCACGCTCGTCGGAGCGATAGCCGCGGTCACGACGCGCGGGACGGCCGGCGCTGCTCTCGGGGAAGCTCGGACGCTCGTCGCGACGGGGAGCGGGCTCGCCCGTCAGCGCGGCGTCGGCGCGCACGACGTCCTCGACGTGGTCGCTCTGGCGACGCGTACGCTCGAAGTTACCCTCCTCGCCGTGACGGGGACGGCCGCCGCCGAACCCGCCACGCTCGCCGCCGCGGCCGCCGCGATCGCCACGGAAGCCCTCGCGGTCGCGGCGCTCCTCGCGGAACCCGCCGCGGCCGCCGCGATCGCCGCCGCGCCCACGGCCACGGCCGCCCTTGCCACCCTTGCCGCCCTTGCGGGGGCGACGGTCGCACGTGCGCTCGGGGTCGAGGTAGGGGGCGTTGTCATCGAAGTCGAAGTCGGCGATCTCGAGCGTCGGCACCGTCTTCTGCATGAGGAACTCGATGTTGTAGAGGTCGAACAGCTCCTCGCGCGTCACGAACGTGATGGCGAAGCCCTCCTCGCCGGCACGGCCCGTACGGCCGATACGGTGGATGTAGTCCTCGGGATCCATCGGCACGTCGAAGTTGATGACGTAGTTGACGCCGGACACGTCGATGCCGCGGGCCAGAACGTCCGTGGCCACGATGATGTCAACGCGACCGTCGCGGAACGCCTTGAGCGCACGGCTGCGCTGGGCCTGCGAGCGGTCGCCGTGGATGGCCTCCGTCTCGAAGCCCTCGCGCCACAGGCGCTCGGCCAGGTTCTCGGCACGGAACTTCGTGCGCGTGAAGACGATGACGCTCTTGTGGCCCTTCTCGTCGAGCACGGCCTTGAGCAGGTCGGGCTTCTGCATGGACGAGACGGGCACGACAAACTGCTCGACGGTCTCGGCAGCCGTGCCCTTGTGGGCGATCTCGACGTACTGGGGATCGTGAACCTCGTTGCCGATCGTCTTCATGACGCTCTCGTCGAGCGTGGCCGAGAACAGCAGCGTCTGGCGCTCCTTGGGCAGCACGTCGATGATGCGCTTGACGTCGGGCCAGAAGCCCATGTCGAGCATGCGGTCGGCCTCGTCGAGGACGAGCGTCTGCACGGAGTCGAGCTGCAGGGCGCCCTGCTCGTAGAGGTCGATGAGGCGGCCGGGGGTGGCGACGAGCACGTCGACGCCGCGACGCAGACCGTTGATCTGCGGACGGTAGCTCAGGCCGCCGACGACGGTGAGCACCCAGTGGCCCGTCTTCTTGCCGACGGCGCGCGCGACGGTGTCGATCTGCTGCGCGAGCTCGCGGGTGGGGGTGATGATAAGGGCGAGCGGGCCCTGGCCCTTCTTGTAGTGGCCGAGCTTGTCCATGACGGGCAGCGTGAACGCGGCCGTCTTGCCCGTGCCCGTCTGGGCGGCGGCAAGCACGTCGTGGCCGGCCAGCACCAGCGGGATAGCCTGCTCCTGAACGGGCGTGGCCTCGGTGTAGCCCATCGCCTCAACGGCAGCAAGCGTCTTCTCGGACAGGCCGAGTTCGTTAAAAGTAGCCATGTGTCTCCAGTTTCCCATGTTGATCGATTACGGTTCTTTCCGGATGCTTTGCCACGCGTGTGCACGACGTGCCGTGCGAAAGTCACGAAAGCAGCGGTGCAGAATCGCAAGGGTGCGTGGGTTCCCCAGGGATGCGTAGGCTCAGCAATCGATTTATTGTACGCGCGGCATTACTTTTCGGACAGCATGCAGCGGCACGATACGGAAGTATTCGCGAGAAGCACATGATTATGCATATGGAGCGCGCGGTTCAGTGCGCGGGCCCTACTTTGTGGGCGCGTCGCCGATCAGCGTGGCCAACGGGACCTTGCAAGGCGTGATGGCGCCCTCCGTGCACGTCTGCACGCACAGGCCACAGCCCACGCAGATCGCGTCGCGCACGCCCAGGCTGCCGTCCTCCTGCACGACGAGCGCGCCGAGCGGGCAGACGTCGGCGCAGGCGGAGCAGTCCTTGTCCTCGCTGCCCGCGCAGATGGCCGGGTCGATGCGCACGCCGTCGAGCTCGACGCGCTCGGCGATCTCGGGGAAGCGCATGGCGGCGTCCAGGATGGCCCAGCGAGCGTGCGTTAGCGTGCCGCCCAGCTCGTCGATTCCCTTGAGACCCGGGGTGTTCTCGCCCTTCTCGGCCGCCATCTCCTTGCGCAGGCGCACGCGCATCTTGCGGGAGTCGAGCTGGCACAGCTCGTTGGAGGGAAGGTCGTCGTCGGACGTCGTCGTGATGTCCTTCACGATGTCGGCCAGGCCGCTGCCTACGCCGGAGAATGCCTCCGTGCGCTTGGGGTCGACGGCGCCCACGCTGTTCGTGAAGTCGAGCTCGCGCATCGTCTCGACGAGCAGGATGTCGCGGCCCACAACTTCCTGTGCCTGGCACACGGCGTCGACGATCATGCTCTCGGCCTTCTTTGCCTTGCAGCGGCCGCACAGCTCGCCGGGCAGGTAGACGGCGAGGTTGGGGAAGTCGAGCATCAGGTTGACCCACATCTCCCACGTCAGCATGCCCAAGCAGGCGAGCTCGACGACGCAGGGATCCTTCTGGGCGAGGCCCGTCTCGACGCACGTGAGGTAGAGGTGGCCGTCCTGGGGCGCCACCTGGGAGGCCTTGCGCAGCCGGCGGCGCAGCGTGCGCATGGCCGGCTCCATGACGATGAGGCCGTTCGTGGGGCACACGGCGGCGCACAGGCCGCAGTCGACGCAGAAGCCCTTCGACACGGTGAGCTTTACGCCGCCGGGCGTGTCCTTTGTCGCAGGGACGCGCACGGCATGGCCGGGGCAGACATCGACGCACAGGCTGCACTTGGCGTCCTTGCAGTTCTCGCGCAGGCACAGCGTCGGCTCATGGCCGATGGCCCGGACGAACGTCTCTGCGGTTTCTCCCGCAACGTGCAGCTTTGACTGTCGAGCCATAACGCCCCAATCCTCTCCACGGTGCCGCGCATGAATCAATTCATTGTGCCCAGACGAGCGGCATTATTTCAAGTAAGGGAGGGCTTCCGTAGCGCAATCTTCAGGAGTGACCGTCGCTCCCGTGTGGCGGGTTGGTGGAGCGAGGCCGCCGAGGGGGCGCTGGCGATGCGAGTGTGACCGCCGGGCGGGGCCGCGTTGCCGTCGCGCGCGTGTCGGGGCTGTCGCGCGGACTATACTTCTTACATGTATGCACCCGACGTGATGCTTTACGAGGGGAGACGCCTGCATATGGCAGATACCGGCACGAACGAGCAGGCTGCGGCTGTGCTCGAGCCAGCCGACGCCGATCGCCCCGGAGCCCCCGGCGCGCACCCTGCCTTCGATGCGCTCGTGCGCACGATCTGGCGGCTGCGCCAGCCCGACGGCTGCCCGTGGGACAGGAAGCAGACTCACGCGTCCATTGCGAAGAATATGGTCGAGGAGGCCTACGAGGCCGTTGACGCCATCGAGGCAGACGAGGCCGCACGCTCCGACGCCGCTCCGCAGCCCGATGGCCTGCCCGACTTCAACCGCACGCGGCGTCACCTGGCCGAAGAGCTGGGCGATGTGCTTATGCAGGTCGTCTTGCAGTCGCAGATCGCCGCAGACGCCGGCGAGTTCACGATTGATGACGTGTGCCGCGACCTCAACGAGAAGCTCATCCGCCGCCACCCGCACGTTTTTGGCGACCATACGGCAGCGCAGGACGATGGCGAGGTACTCGGCATCTGGGAGCAGGTAAAGCTTGCCGAGCACGCCTCGCAGGCCGCCGAGGCCGACGCCGCCGGTCAGGCTCGCGAGGGGCTGCTCGACAGCGTTCCCACCGCCTTGCCGTCGCTCATGGCGTGCCAGAAGATCTCGCGCAAGGCAGCCGCGGCGGGCTTTGAGTGGGGCGACGAACAAGGCGTGCGCGCGAAGGTGCGCGAGGAAATCGCCGAGTTTGACGCCGCCGAGCCGGGCAGCCCGGAGCGGGAGCTCGAGTTCGGCGACATTCTCTTCGCGCTCGTCAACGTGGCACGATGGGAGCACATTGACGCCGAGAGCGCGCTACGGGCTGCCAACGCCAAGTTCCGCCGCCGCTGGGCGTACATGGAGCACAAGGCATGGGAATCCGGTCGGGACATCGCCGACCTTTCCAATAGCGAGCAGGAGGCCCTCTGGGCCGAGGCCAAGTCGAAGGAGATGCACCAGTGAGCGAAATCATTGACGTGTACGGTCGAGAGATCCTCGATTCGCGCGGCAACCCCACGGTTGAGGTGGAGGTCCTGCTCGACGACGGGGCGTTCGGTCGTGCCCCCGTGCCTTCCGGTGCTTCGACCGGCGCGTTCGAGGCTTGCGAGATGCGCGACGGCGATTGCGCACGCTACCTGGGCAAGGGCGTGCTGACGGCTGTCGACCACGTCAACAGCGAGATCGCTGACGCCCTCATGGGCGAGGATGCCCTCGACCAGCGCGCCATCGACTCCATGCTCATCGACCTGGACGGCACGGCCAACAAGACGCGCCTGGGTGCCAACGCCATCCTCGGCGTGAGCCTGGCCGTGGCCCGCGCGGCCGCCAACTCCGTGGGCATGCCGCTCTACAGCTACCTGGGCGGCGTGAGTGCGCACGTGCTGCCCGTCCCGATGATGAACATCCTCAACGGCGGCGTGCACGCCGACAACACGGTGGACTTCCAGGAGTACATGATCATGCCCGTGGGCGCGAGCACGTTCGCCGAGGGCCTGCGCTGGTGCTCCGAGATCTACCACACGCTCAAGAAGGTCCTGCACGAGGCCGGCCTGGGTGGCGGCGTGGGCGACGAGGGCGGTTTTGCGCCGAACCTCAAGACGAACGCCGAGCCGTTCGAGTGGATCGCCAAGGCCTGCGAAAAGGCCGGCTACTCGCTGGGCGACCAGATCATGTTCGCGACCGACCCAGCGTCGACGGAGTTCTACGACGCCGAGCGTAAGCTGTACTGCCTCAAGGGCCAGGGCGTCGAGCTGACGGCCGATCAGATGGTCGACTACTACGAGGACCTGACGAATCGCTTCCCCATCGTGTCCATCGAGGATGGTATGGCCGAGGAGGACTGGGATGGCTGGAAGGCGCTGACGGAGCGCATCGGCAAGCGCGTGCAGCTCGTGGGCGACGACCTGTTCGTGACGAACGCCAAGCGCTTGGCCCGTGGTGTCGAGCTGGGCGTGGCTAACTCCATCCTCGTGAAGGTGAACCAGATCGGCTCGCTGTCCGAGGCCATGGACACGATCGAGCTGGCGAAGCGCTCCGGCTACACGGCCGTCGTGTCGCACCGCTCCGGCGAGACGGAGGACGCGTTCATCGCTGATCTGGCCGTGGCGACGAACGCCGGCCAGATCAAGACGGGCGCCCCGTGCCGTAGCGACCGCGTGGCCAAGTACAACCAGCTGCTGCGCATCGAGGCCGAGCTCGGCGTCGCGGCCGACTACCCCGGCGAGAGCACGTTCTACAGCATCAAGCGATAAGGGATAAGGACGAGGGCTTGGCCTCTCTGCGGGGCCGAGGCATAACCCGTGCCTGCTCAGACAGCTTCGAAAGGGCCCCGTGGGGCGCATGCACTGAGGTGCGGCGCTACGCGGGGCCCTTTCTGCAGAACTCGCATTCACGGGTTATGCCTCGTCCCCTGGCAGCCGGCGCGTCCTTATCTGGCGGGAGGAAGGGCGACGGGGCTCCGTTGCTTATCTGTGGGTTGAACGGGGCGCTTCGGGGTGCTGGTGGCGTCGGCTATGATATATCGTTGCACTGAGCCCGCCTGTATACGGCGGGTGGTCGGCTCGCATGCGAAGCAGAAACGAACACCATGAGCCAGCGACAGGACAGAGGCGAACGGGGACTGTCTGGCGAGGCGACGCCGCAGGGCGTGCCCGCCGGATCGCTGAGCCATGCCGCTGATTCCGGCGCTGGCACTTGGGGGGCGGACGATCCGAGCCCCTACAGCCGCGCGCCACGCCATGCCGCGCCTGCTGCGTTTTCGACTCCATCTCCCAGGGAGGACGCCTCCCCGTATGCGCGTCCGAAAAAGCGTGGACTCTTTGGGCGGGGGCGCTCCTCGCGCGTGTTGCCCAACGCCGACGCTCCCGTCAACCCGGCGGTTCCGGGCGCGTTTGGAGTCCAGCCTGCGGGGGTATCCTCAACGGTGTCTGCGGACGACGCCTCGGTTGCGCCCGTGGATCCCGCGCCATCCGAGCGCGTCGCTGAGCCGGTGCGACCGCACTTCGCAGACGCCCCCTCTGCTTCTGCTGGCGTGCAGCGTGTATCGACTGCATTTCCTGCTGGTCAGGTGCGTGACGGAGGGCATCTGGCTGATTCTGCCATTCCGCACTCGACGCTTGTGAGCTCACGAGGGAGCGCGTCTCACGCTGAGGAACGCCGCGGCGTGCTGTTCGTTGTGCCCGACATTCCCCCTCAGACGTCGCTGCCCCAACCGCCTGTGCCGACGCTTCCCCGGGAGACGCGCCTTGCTGGTACGGGCCCCCTGTCGTCTGTGCCCACGTCGGTCGTGCGCGATTACGAGGATATTCACGGGACGGGCGTGCGGCCTGCTGTCCCGGAGCGAGTCCAGGGGACATCTCCGACCGTCGATGGAGCGCATCCTGCGGCTGTCTATCCGTGGATGGCGCCAAACGCGGGCGCTTCGGCGGGCGCCGCCTCTGCCGGCCAGCTCGATTCAGCGCCCCAGATTACCGGCGCTGTGGTCGCGAGCGCGGTGTCGGATTCCCCGTCGACGGTTTCTTCTGCGGACGGCTCTGCCGTTGCGGAGGTTGCAGCGCACGCCCAGCAGCCTGCCGACCCCCACATGCCCCTGCCGGGTGAGCCTGTCTCGACGCCTGCCGACGCCGCCGCATCCGAGGCGGAGCGGGGCGTGCCCGAGCGCACCTCGCACCGGGGCCTGAGGCGTGCGGGCGGCATGAAAAACTTGCTGGCGTCGCTGCCCCTACCCGGTCGAAATGCTTCTGGGGCTCCCCAAAGCAGCACCGCTGATCCTTCGGTCGCAGAGACGCCGGCGGCTTCGAGCGCCTCCGCTGAGGAGCCTGCCGAGGGCGCCGATCCTGCTGCGAGCTCCGGCATCGCTGACGACCTGTTTGCTGCTGCCAACGCCTCCGAAACTGCGAACGGTCGCGTGCGCGGCCGCGCCGGCTGGCGCCCGTCTCTGCCGCGCCGTCACGAGGACAATCCCACGCGCCTGGCTTTGCGTGCGGCACGCAAGGAGCGCAGAGCTGCACACCGTGCCGCCAAGCGCGCCCGGCGGCGGGCTCGCCTGCCGGAGACCGTTGTCTCGCTCGTTGCGTCGGGGCTCGTCGTCGTGCTGGCCATTGCGATGCTGTACTTCCCAGCGCAGGACTACTACCTTGCCGTGCGCGAGAACGAACGCCTTGCCGACGAGCTCAACGAGAACGTTGCGCGTAACGAGCAGATGCAGACGCGCGTCAACAACCTCCAGACCCAGGAGGGCATCGAGGATGAGGCGCGCGCTCGCTTCGGGCTCGTGCTCCCCGGCGAGAACCTCGTGAAGGTCGTCGGCGTTGACGACTCGACCCAGAGCGACTTTGCCACGCCGGCGGAGGTGCCGCGCGGCTCGGGCCAGAACGCCCACACGTGGGGGACAGACCTGCTCGATCGGATATTTGGCGTCGACGTTTCGGCTGCGGTGACGAGCGATGCCCCTGCTGACGAGCCTGCGCAGGTTACTGAGGGCGCAGGCGACAGCGCCATGACGGACGCGCCTCAAGCTGTGGACGAAGGGGACACTGCCAACGGGGGCGCTGACATCGTCGTCGAGGGCGAGCCTGCTCAGCAGTAGGCGCGTGGAACGCGGGCGGCGTGCCGGCTCAGCCCGCAAGCAGGAGACTGCTCGCCGCAGTTTCGCGTGCACCCCATACGAGAGGAGGACGCTCGTGACCAACATACATACCGCTTCCGAGGCGCCATGTACCCCGCATGATGCGCGCTTGCTCGCCGCTATCGACGTGGGGACCGTTTCGACGCGGCTCATCCTTGCTGATGTCTTTGCTGATGGACGGGTACGGCCGCTTGAGCGTCAGGCCATCATCACGAACCTCGGGACGGGCGTCGATGCGAGCGGCGCGCTGGATCCTGTCGCCATCGAGCGAACGTGCGCGACCATCGCTGGCTACGGCGCGCGCCTTGCCGAGCTCGCAGATGCGGGCCAGGCTGCTAGTGACATCGCCATAACGCTGACGAGCGCTGCTCGCGACGCCTCCAACGCCGATGAGCTGCTGGGGCGCCTCGCAGCGCTTGGGCTCGACGCGCAGGTTATCCCCGGCGAGACCGAGGCGCGGCTGTCCCTGCTCGGCGTGACGTCCGACTTTCCCGGCGAAAGCGTTCTGGTCGCCGACATCGGTGGCGGATCGACGGAGCTCATCGAGGGCGTGCGTAATGCCGGTGGTAAGGGAGCCCTGGCTGTGGGGTGCGGCGTTTCGTACGACGTGGGATGCCGCCGTGTCACAGAGCGCTTCTTCGGTGCCTCCGACATCCCCTCGTCCCGGGATGTCGATTTTGCCCGCGTGTTTATCCGCACGACGCTCGGCGCGTTTTTCGAGGGCGCCTCTTCTCGAGAGGCCATCCCTGGGACGCTTGCATGCGTGGGTGGCACGGCGACGTCGCTTGTCGCCGTTGCTAACGAGCTCGTGCCCTACGACTCGTCCTTTGTCCACCTGCATAGCACGTCGCGCTCTCAGGTTGCCGAGCTGACGGCACGCTTGCTCTCCCTGGGCGCCTCCGAGCGCAGAGCCCTGCCCGGCCTGCAGCCGAAGCGCGCCGACGTCATCGCCGCGGGCGCACTTATCCTCGACGAGCTCATGGATGTGGGTGGGTTTGATGCCTACGTTGCCAGCGAGTCCGACTCGCTCTTTGGCTTGCTGACCTGCCTGCGCTGTGCGTGTGACGGCGCGCCCTCTCCCATCGGCTGGCTGCCGAGGTCGACGCCGGCTCGCCCGTTCCTTGAGGCGTGTCGGGCCTAGCGGCGTATTTCCTGGCTTGCCACCTGTCTTTCGCCACAGATCTGCCCGTTGTGCGTCGTGTGCGTTGCGGGGGTGCCGCGCGGCCATATCCGCAGCGTGTGCTACAGTTTTCACGCTGACGGGAGCGTGGCGGAATTGGCATACGCAGGTGACTTAAAATCTCCCGCCGAAAGGCTTGCGGGTTCGAGTCCCGCCGCTCCTACCAGCATGGATTCTCGGCGCCCGGTGCGAGGTTCCGGTGGCTCTGTCCGGGCCTGGGCCGGCACCATCCATGACGATCAGGAAGTGCTGCCAGCATGAAGCAGAACGAGTTCGCGGCGTTTCTCAACAAGCATTACAAGCAGGTGGACGAGCTCATCGCCTCGTACTACAAGGGGCGGGGCGAGCACTCCGACATGGGGCGCTACCTCTACGGTCCACTCTCCGCGTACTCGGCCAACGGCGGTAAGCGCCATCGGCCCATGGTGTGCATGCTGGGATGCGCTGCGGTGGGCGGTGATCCCCGCCTTGCCTCGAGCGCCGCGGCGGCTGTCGAGCACTTCCACATCGCCGCGCTCATCCACGATGACATCGCTGACGAGGGCGAACTGCGCCACGGCGAGCCGTGCCTGCACATCACACAGGGCATTGGTCTGGCTGTCAACGACGGTGACCTTGCGCTCTCGCAGGTCACGGGCATCGTGCTGCGCGACGACCGACTCGATGACGCTACGAAGGTCCGCGTGCTCGGCGAGCTCGTCGACATGACGACGCGCACGATTGAGGGTCAGGCGCTCGACATCGGCTGGGCACGCGACGATCGCTGGGATCTTGCGGTTGACGACTACCTGTCCATGGCGACGCACAAGACGGCATACTATTCCGCTGCGGTGCCGCTGGCCTGTGGCGCGATCATTGGCGGAGGCTCCGAGGAGCAGATCGAGGCCCTGCGTTCGTTTGGCCTGGCAACGGGTTTGGCCTTCCAGCTGCAGGATGACCTGCTCAACCTTGTGGGCGACAAAGAGTCGGCGCAGAAAGACTTCCGCAATGACATCACGGAGGGCAAGCGCACGCTGATGGCGGTGTACGCGCTCCAGAATGCCGGCGTTGCCGACGAGCTCAGGGGCATCCTCTCGGCGCATACGGCTGATCCCGCCCGGCTTGAGCGTGCGGTTAGCCTCATGGACGAGGCGGGTGCGCTCGACTATGCGCGCACGTATTCGCTTGACCTGACGGCGCGTGCCAAGCGGGCTCTGGAGTCCGTCAAGCTCGAGCGCAAGCCCAAGGAGCTTCTGCTCTCCATGGCGGACTTCTTCGTCGAGCGCCTGGCGTAAGAGGGGCGCTGCCATTTTGGCGGAGGCGTACGTTCCGAAAACGAATAGGGCCGAGGTGGCACCCTCGGCCCTATAACAACAACCGCGCCGCCCGCCCCAAGGTTAAGTAGACCTGCGGGCCGCCGGTGGCTTCATTGTACCCCGGCGTAACCAGGCACAGGCTCCGTTTCCTACCGATATGCTGTCATCCCCATGTGTGGCGAGCGACACTTTTGGGGCAGGTCGGCCTGTCCTTAGTACCCGAGCGACGCGTAGTAGGCGTCGATGGCGCCGCCGGGGTAGGTGGCCTGCGTACCGTGGAAGTAGACGTAGATGGGCGTCGAGACGGTCGACGGGTCGGGGATCAGGTCGAACAGCTGCACAATGTCGTCGTTGTAGATGTTGATGCAGCCGTGGCTCTCATTGTTGTGCGTCAGCCAGGGGTTGTTGACGCCGTGCAGGTAGATCATCGGGGCGTCGCTGACCTTGAGTGCGCGCAGGCCCAGAGGGTTGTCGGGGCCCGCCTCGACGAAAGCCGGGAGGTTGGAGCCCCAACCCGTGGGATCGGGGTTGCTCCACGTGGGAGCGGCGTCCTTGTACTCGATGTAGTGCAGGCCCTCGGGGCTCGTGAACGTGCCGTCCTCATCCGTGCCGCGTCCGTAGCCGATGGCGCACTCAAAGATGGGCGTCGTCGGGTCGGTGCCGTAAACGTAAAGCGTCGTCGTGTCGTAGTTGATGATGATGCAGGGGGGCAGGTCGGCGGCCTTCACGGCAGGCTCGGCCGTCGCCGCGGTCATCGGAACCTGGATGGGATTGGCCGTGAGGTCAGCGGCGGACATGCCGGAGCTGACGGCGCTCTGGAGCTGAGTGGTGACGGCAGCGGCGGTCGCGTCGACGTCGAGCGTGCGGCCGTAAACCTCGTTGTGTAGCGTCACGGTATCGTCGTCGTTGAAGTCGCGGTAGGCGTCGGCCGGATCGCGGTTGATCGTCCCCGCCATGGAGCTGACGAGGCTGTAGACCGATGAGCTGTCAACCTGGTACTCGAGCGGGATGTCGAGCGGCGCGAGCTCGTCGCCCGTCGCGTCCTCCATGATGCGGCTAAGCGCTGAGCGGTCGCGATTGCGATCGAGGGCATCCTCGACGGAGGCGGCGATGTTGTACGACACGCTGTTCTCGACAGTGAGGGGGTACGTCTCGCCGGTGTTGGGGTCGACGAGCGTCACGGAGACGTTCTGTGAGGCTGCGGTGAGCTGGGATCTGACGAGGGCGATGGCCTCGTCCTCCGTGAGTCCCGAGACGTCGACGCCGTTGACGGACGTGTTGTCGGGGACGATGTCGTATTCGGAGCGGTCGTGCGCAAATGCGACGCCGACGACGCCGCCGACGGCGAGCACTGCGGCGAACGCGACGATGAGCGCAACCTTGAGGGGAGTGCTGAGACGCATGGGTAGGCCTGCCTTTGCGTGGGGACGATGCCCCGTCTCGGTGGCGTGGAGGCGTGAGCGCGGACGGTCATTCCGCCGGACGCGCTCTGCTCAAACGGTGCGGGCGTTGGTCGTACACGCCTACATGTCATAGAATACCGTGGAAGGGCTCTCTCGTATGCGCACGCTGTGTGTTGGTACGGGTGAACCCATGAATAAACTACCAATGAAGTAGGGATTTTTACTCCTGCGACTACGTGCGGTTATGCGATTTGTCGTACGGAAGGCCCTGCTCAGGCCGGACGACGAGGGGACCTGCTCGTGAAGCCGATTTGCAAGGGACAGACGGGGCCTGCGGTCGAGGACGTGCAGCACAGGCTCATTACGCTCAACTATACGGTTGACCCTGGCGAGTGCGAGGCAACGGAGTTTGGCCCCACGACGCTAGTTGCCGTGCGGGCGTTCCGTAGCGCCGAGGGCCTGCCGGCGGGTGACGAGATCGATGATCAGGCGTGGGCGGCGCTCGTCGACGCGACGTACCAGCTGGGCGATCGCACGCTCTACCTGCGCCTGCCATATTTCCACGGCGCTGACGTGTCGCATCTGCAGATGACCCTCAACGTGCTGGGTTTTTCGTGCGGTGAGGTGGACGGCTACTACGGCCCGCACACGGAAGCGGCCGTGCGCGAGTTTCAGGACAACGCGGGCTTGTACGCCGACGGCATGGCGTTCCAAGACACATTCGACGCCATCGAGCGCCTGCATCACGTGTGGATGGGCAAGACGGCATCGCCTGAGTTCAGCAAGCCGCACACGGGCCTGGTGCGCGCGGTGGACGTGCTGAGCCGGACGCGCGTGCTTGCCTGCGGCGTCGATCCCATCTCGCGCAGCATGGTTAGCCGCATGTGGAACGTGGCGTGTGCCACGACGCCCGACGCGAGCTTCACGCTGACGGACACGGCGGGTCAGCGCGACCCTGCCATGCTGGCAAAGGCCGACGTCGTGCTCACGGTATCGACTGTCGAGCTGCCCGAGCACAAGGAGCTGTCCGAGGGAACGCTCAACGTCATCGTGAGCGATCTGGCGCTGCTGCCGGGGCGCGTCGCGTCGGCGCTGCAGTCGCTGCCGGCTGGTGCCCCTCGCCCCCTGCGCCTGCGTGTCGAACTGCCGGGGCTTAACAACTACGACGGTTCCGTGACCGACCGCACGGTGCAGAGCGTGGCTATCACGCTGCTTGACGCCCTGTGCGCTGCCCTTGACGCCATGGAGGCGTAGGGCGGGGCACGCTTGACGTCGGCGCCGCAGCTGGTAGACTTCACTCTCGCACTGGGATATCGTCCAACGGTTAGGACTCGGGTTTTTGGTGCCCGCTATGGGGGTTCGAATCCCTCTATCCCAGCCACGCGCTCTCACGGCTCGGAGGCCTTGCGCCGCCGGGCTGTTTTTGTTTTGCGAGCTGTTGTGCCATATGTAAAGTCGATGCCGGGTCTCCGTGCCATATTTCTGCGTGGCGCCGCATTGGGCGCGATGCAGCGGGGCCCGAGGGGTATAATAGCGGTACCAGCGAGCCCGTAGAGCTTAACTGGGAGCGGGCGGCGCGGTGGTTATTCTAGGGCTGAGGATTGCCGTCCTCGGCCCTACTTGTTTTCGGAAGCTTTCTTGATTGCTTCCTCCCGAGTCTCCCGTACGTGCGTATTCTTCCCCTTGCGGAGCCGGCAGACCCTCTCAAAGACCTCCAAGAGGAAGCCTCCGATGGTTGCGACTGCCGCGATGGCGTTGAGGATTTCTGAAAGCATGGCGAACACCCCCAATCGCTTGGAAGCGCCGCCCGCAGTCGGGACATCGCTGGTGCCGCGTTCGATTCTACAGGGCGTGCCGCACGCCCACACCATTGGAATGGTACGCACGAAAATCCCCGAATGGGGCGGCCTATCGGTCTTGCATGACGCCCCCTTGGTTGTGCGGGGGCTTTCCGGTATCCGCTTGCCGTGGATGTCTCCACGCTCGTTCTCTGGTGCCCGCTATGGGGGTTCGAATCCCTCTATCCCAGCCACGCGTTCTCGCAGCTCGGAGGCCTTGCGCCGCCGGGCTGTTTTTGTTTTGCGAGTTGCCGGCGCCCCCGGCCGCACAAAAAGCGGCGCCGCCCGGGCACGAGGCCTGCGGGCGGCGCCGCTGGTACGCCTGGCTGATCGCTCGCGCTACTTCTTCACGCCGTGGATGGCGTCCATGTCGTAGCCGGCGGCCGCGACGTCCTCATCGGTGATGGGCGTCGTGGGTTCGTACTTGCCGGTCGCGGCGGCGATGCCGCAGTAGCGGCCCGACGTCATGCAGTGGCCGGCGCTCATGCCGCCCGTGTACATGGACCAGTCGGGCAGGCCGCAGAGCTGGCCCGCGCCGAAGCCCGTCGCCCATAGGTTGGGGATGACGGTGCCGTCGGCTTTCGTGACCTGGTAGTTCTCGTTGACCGTCACGCCGGCGCACAGGGCGGACACGCGGATGTGCTTGTGGATGCCGTAGAACGGCGGCGTGTCGATGCGCTTGAGGTACTGGGCCTTCTTGCCGAAGTCGCCGTCAAACCCGGCGTCGACGAGCTCGTTGTAGCGCTCGACGCTCGCAACGAGGGCGTCGGCCGGGATGCCCAGCATGTCGGCCAGCTCCTCGAGCGTGTCGGCACGGTGCGTGTCGAGCAGGTACTCGATGACGCCCTTGCCGGACTCGACGGAGCGGTCCATCTCGACGGCAGGCATGTAGACCTCGAGCTTCTCGGGATCCGTGGCAGAGCCGCCCCACTCCGTGACCTGGTCGACGTAGTTGGCGTCGAAGATCTGCGAGTACCAGCCGGGCTTGGGCTGGGAGCGAAGCTCGTTGTTGAGCTGCTCAAACTCGGCGTCCTCGTTCATGAAGCGGACGCCGTCCTCGTTGACGGTGAGGAAGGGCTCGTTGAACATGGGGCCGGAGTCGAAGTCGTGCATCATGTGCGAGTGGCCCACCGGCACGAAGCCGGCGCCGATGGCCATGGACATGAGGATGCCGTCGCCCGTCTTGCCGACCTGCTTGCGATCGAAGTCCTTGATGTCGGGGCAGTAGCGCTCGACGAGGCTCTGGTTGTTCTGGTAGTCGCCCGTGGAGATGATCACGCCCTTCGTGGCGTTGAACTTGACGTAGGAGCCGTCCTCCTTCTTGCCGACGACGCCGGTCACGGCGCCGCTCTCGTCCTGGATGAGCTGGACGCCCGGGCAGCTGAAGTAGAAGTCGACGCCGCGCTCGGCAGCCAGGTCGGCCAGCGCGCAGATGAGCTCGTTGTTCGTGTACGGCTTCGGCCCGAAGCGGTTCGACCTCTTCGTGCACTTTGTGCCGTCATCGTAGTCGTACGTGACCTCGCCGATGCTGTAGGGAGGGAAACCGGCCTCCATGGAGCGGACCTCCATCCAGCGCATCGTCTCGCCGGAGTGGTCGTAGTAGAAGCGGGCGAGGCCCCGGTCGGCACGCCAGTGGCAGTCGGCCATGAAGCCCTGCATGTGGTTCATGACGCCCTGCTCGTCGCTTTCGTCGAGCATGATGCCCGTCGACGTGCCGCCCTGAGAGAGCGGGGCGCTCTCTTTCTGCAGGCAGCAGGCCGTCGCGCCTTCTTCGACGGCGGACAGCGCCGCGGGCACTCCGCCCGTGCCGGCGCCGATCACGACGACGTCGTAGGTGTACTCCTCCGCGAACTCCGTGATGGGGGCGAGCTCGACGGGCGACTCCTCGAAGTCGGATGCCTGTAGGCCGGCCGGGTACTCGACTGCGCCCTGCGCGCCCTCGGCGGCGAGCGCCGGTGCGGCGAGGGCGGTTCCGGCTGCCACGGCCGCACCGGCCAGGCCGGCGCCCTTGACGAAGTTCCTGCGGGTGACGTTGGACATCGCGCATCATCCTTTCGGGTCGGTTGATGACGTGCTCCGCGGGGCCTTGGCTTGCGCCTCCGCCCCGTGGCTCTCACGGCTTCGACTATGGCGTGCCCCGGGGATTTCGGCACGGCCTAAAGTCATAACCACGAGGCCCCGGCAGGTAACCCCACCTATAACCCCGGCCCTTTACCTGGGACGATGCTTGAAGGGCACGCTTCCGATGCCGATAGCAAAAGGCGGGGCCGGAACCGCCAACGCGATTCCGGCCCCGCCTGCTCGAGCGCCCGTCTTGGTGCCGACGCCTACTGCACGTTCGTGAGGGCGGCGAGCTTCTCGTAGATCTGCGTGTTGTCGAACGCGCCCGCGAACTGCTCGGCGCCGCAGCCCAAGGCGTAGATGTTCACCGGCGCGCCCGTGTGGGCGTACGTCGTGTGGCCGATGCCGGCCTTCTGGTCGAGGATGTGGCAGATGCACATGGAGAACGGCTGGTACGTGCCGTACAGCTCGTAGTCGGGCTGCGCCATCTCGTCCTGGGAGCCTTCGCCGACCTCGATGGTGCGCTGGTAGGCGTCGTGCAGCAGGTCGAGCTCATAGTCGGTCATGACGAGCGATCCGTCGACGCCCGCCTCGCCGGCCTGGGCAGCGTCCTCGTCGTCGGCGGCCATGAGGCCGAAGCAGGCCTTGACGTCGGCGAGTACGTCGGCAAACGCAGGCTTGTCCTCGACATACTTCGCCACGTAGTCGGTGTCGAACTTGGCGTAGGACATCGTCTGGTGCGTGAGGTTGCCCAGGAACGTGTCGTAGTTCGTCGTCTTGTAACCGATGCCCAGACCGCCGGTTTCGTGGTCGGCCGTCACGAGGATGAGCGTCTCGTCGGCGTGTTCCTCGTAGAACTTGACGGCGGCCTGCACGGCGGTGTCGAGCGCCAGCACGTCGTGGATGCTCGAGGCAGCGTCGTTGGCGTGGCAGGCCCAGTCGACCTTGCCACCCTCCGTCATCATGAAGAAGCCGTTCTCGGCATCGGAGAGCAGCTCGATGCCCTTCTCGACATAGTCAACGAGGCGCCACTCGCCCTCGGCGGCGTCGAGGTCGTAGTTCATGGCGCCGCCGTCGGCGATCTGCTCGGAGAGAATGAGCACGTTGCCGTCGCCGGCCTTGAGCGCCTTGGCATCGGCCTGCGTCTCGACGACGGTGTAGCCGGCCTCGGTGGCCACGTCGCGCAGGTCGGTCTTGTCTTCCTCCTTGCCAGTGGGAGCGAGGAATGCGCCGCCGGCGAAGTACTCGAAACCGCTGGCTGCGAGCTCTTCGCCCAGCTCGTAGTAGTTGCTGCGCTTAGCCTGGTGGCCGTAGAACGCCGCGGGCGTCGCGTGGTTCATGTTGACGGTCGTGAGCACGCCCACCTTGAAGCCCTTCTGGCTGTGGAGCTTCTCGGCGATGGTCTCGTACGGCGTCGTCAGCGTCTCGGGGTCCATGTTGATCGTGCCGGAGAGCGTCTTGTGGCCCGTGGCGATCGATGTGGCCGTCGAGGCAGAGTCGGGGCAGAACGACGAGCTGTCGTACGTGGTCACGCTGCCGACGGTCGGGAACTGCATGAAGCTGAGCGGCGAGGAGACAACGGCGCCGGCGTTCTCGGTCGTGCCCTTGAAGAAGCTGGCGATCTGCACCTGCTCGTTGCCCATGCCGTCGCCGATGAACAGGAAGATGTACTTGGGCGCGGATGCGTCTGCGGCGCCCTTGGCGTCGGCGGAGGCGCTGCCCTCGGCAGCCATGGCGGAGCCGGCTGCGGCGAGGCTGGCGGCCGCGGCACCGGCGCCGGCGGCGATGAACGAGCGGCGGGACAGGGCGTTATGGGCGATGTGCGAGCTCTGCATGGGGCGGATGCCTCCCTCTCCTGGACCGTCCGATCGTGGGGCGGTCCTCTGCTGGTGTGCCCGGGCCGGGTTGGGCGCTGGCGCTGGGCGGTGCGACGGCTCCCATTGTGTCATCCGGGGCAGGGGCGCCTGGCAGGGGCGCGTAAGCGCCGGGCAAGGGTCGAGGGCTTGCGAGGGACGGGTTTGTAAGCGCGGGAGCAAGGAGGGGCTACCGCGCACCCGCTGCGTAAGGGGACGGTCAGGTGCCGGATAGCTGCCGTGGCGTGGGGCGCTGCTGCCGGCGCATGGCCAGGGCGATGGGGTACTTGCGAGTTGGGGCGGGGCGATGCGGCCGTGGGCAGGCGCGAGATGCGTGTGGGGGGCGTTTGCAGTCGCCGTGGCGCGGGCGCCACTGCCGGCTTGCGGTCGGGGGAGACGACGCGTCCGCAAAAGGCTTGCTGGCGTTGGCGCGGTGCTCTGTCGCGTGCGCGTGGTATCTTGCGTATGGCGGGCGCTGCCAGCTGCGCTCTGCCCGCGGCGGGCGCCATCGTCTGCCATGTTTTTGGGCCGCCCGATGAAGAGAGGAACCGCTACCATGTCCATCGAGCCCTCTACGCCCGCAACTCCGTCCGGCATCGAGACGATCCTGCAGTACCTGGGCGCCGTGCCCGCATGGTATCTCGCCACGAGCGTCGACGGCCAGCCGCACGTGCGCCCGTTCAGCTTCGCTGCCGAGCAGGATGGCAAGGTGTGGTTCGTGACGGCCACGACGAAGGACGTCTGGCAGGAGCTGCTCGTCAATCAGCGGTTCGAGGCCACGTCGTGGTGGCCGGGACACGGCTGGCTCATCCTGCGCGGCGAGGCCGGGCTCAAAGACGAGGCGCGCCCGGACATGCGCGCTGCCGGCTATGACCACCTCACGAAGCTCGGCGAGAGCTACGACGGCCCCGACGATCCCACGCTCGTGTTCTTCTCCGTCGAGCACCCCCAGGCCTGGATTTGCAACCACGACGAGTGGGTGCCCGTCGAGCTGTAGGGCGCCGCCGCTATAGCCCGCTGGTGAGATGCGTCATGTAGAAAGTGAACCGTGCGACGAAGATGCCGAGCAGTATGAGGCAACTCGCCGTGACGAGAGGTCGGGCACGGCGCAGGGGCGAGGGGACCGGCTCAGGGCGCCTCTCGGGGATGCGCCATGCGCGCCAGGCCAGGGCGATGCCAGCTGCCTGGAGGGCTGTCGAAATCCCGAGCATCAGCCAGTAGTGGGGGACGAGCTCGGCCGCCGTTGCGAGCGAGCTGCGGATTTCCGGGAGCTCGAGGCCGCGGGCTATGCCGACGGCGAAGCCCGCCAGCATTGCAGCGCTCACCAGTGCGAGCATGCCGGCCTCGAGGCGAGGAATCACCGGCGTAGCTGCGGGAACAGTCTGCGTCTTCGCCGCGCTCTGCGTCTCGCGGGCTTTCGCGGGCGTCTGCGAGGGGGTAGAGGCCCAGTCTGCTTTGGGGTCATCGGGTTGCGTGGGTTGCGCAGCACGCATGACGGCGGCTGCGAGGACGGGTCCGCCCGTGAGCGCCTGGAGCCACAGCGCGGCGGGGACGAGCGGCGTGTTCCACGAGGGAATCGTCCGTGCCCCATATGCGAGGGCGACCGTCGTCACGAAGGCTGCCGCCAGCACGGCGATGACGCCGGCCCATACCTGCTGCAGGCCGCCTCGCGGATGCTCGGAGAAGCCATAGAGCCAAAACAGGCCCGCTGCCGCCAGCAGAGCGACTGCCGCGCCAACCTCGGTTGACAAGGGGCTGCGGCCGATGCCCGTCAGCACGTAGAGCGCGTTAGACGGATTGCCGAGATGCGTCGCCGATGCCACGAGGCCGACCATCGTCACGACGATTGGCACCCACAGCAGTTTGATGAGCCGAGAACGGAGGGCGTCTGCACCTGCGCGCCGGCCAGCGGCGATGAAGGCGCACTGCAGGGCAAGCGCCACGGCCCCGGAAGGCGCGAGCGTCGTGAACGCGACGAGCGTGATCTCTTCGAGTGCGAGTGGCAGGCCGGTCATGGTCACCTCCCGGGGGCGGGGACGGCAAGCTCCTCATCGAATGCGGGCTGATACGGACCTTTCAGCAAGCTGAACGCCATTCCTGCAGGTCAATAATCCCCGCATGAGGCTTAACTTCCGCGAACGGCGAAAAGAGACGCGAGTCAGCCCGCACTCGATGGATGACGCGTGCGGGCGGGGCGCCGCGGGCGTGCGAGCGCCCCGGGCCCGGCTAGCGGTAGAAGCGCGGGTACGTCACCTCGATGCCGAGCGCTGCCTGCATCCCCTCGAGGCTCGCGCGCGTCAGGTGGGCGAGGCCCCGGTAGAACGGCTGCTCGGCGGCATCCTCGAGCTCGCCGAGGAAGTGCGACGACCACGTCAGCAGGTGCAGCTTGAGGAACTCGGCGACAATCTCGGGCTTCTCGCGCGCGAGGTAAGCGAGCAGGGCGAGCATCAGGCCGATGTGGTCCTCGGGCGTGTGGTCGTCCGTTGCGCGCGCGATGCCGTTGAGCCGCATCCATGTGCGCAGCTCAAGCGTCGTCTCTCCGAACACGACGCACTCGCGGTCGGTATAGACGGAGCCCCACGGCGGCGCGGGCTTGGGAGCGGGGCCGATGAAGAGGCGACGGTACTCGCGCGCGAGGGGGCCGTCGTGGCGGTAGGCTCCCATGCCCTCTTCGCTTGCGCCTGCCGCCTCGGGCTCCAGGCCCGCGACCATGAGCGAGAGGCCTGCGTGGGCGTCGGCTTCTTCGGCAAACGGCCACTCACGGGCCGCGGCATCTGCGTCGAGTGCTGCCACGGCGGCAAACGAGGCGCCCGCCTCACCGGTGGCGGGATCCTGCAGGAAGAACGGGGCAAGCGTCTCCCCGACGAACGCGACCCCCTCCATGACGGCGGCGCGCTTCTCGGGCGTCTCTCGTGTGTCCATGTCTCCTCCTTGCGCATAAAAACGAATGGCAGACGGACCTATTGTCTGGGTAGCATGGCGGGCGTCGCCCCTGGCGGGCGGGGAGGCGGGACGCCTCCGACTTGGGATATCCTCCCCGGCCCTTCAAACGACCTCTCGGAGGTTGGCGACTCCTCCGCAGGCCAGCTGCTCGGCTGGCACGACCTCGGCGGCCTTTGGCGGCGTGATGACGAGGCTGGGACAGGTGTCGGCGGAGTTTGGCAGGGGAGCGAGGTCGGCCTGCGTTCCATAGCGCTGCCGCAGCGTCTCTATCTCGCCGAAGTCAAGCGCTCGCACGGGGCATGCCTCGACGCAGACAGGCGGTAGCCCCTTGGCTCCCCGGTCGGCACACCCGTCGCACTTGGCGCTGCGCCCGAGCTCGCGATTGACCTTCGGGGCGTGGTAGGGGCAGGACAGGGCGCAGTACCCGCAACCGACGCAACGCCGGGCGTTGACGGAGACGAGCCCGGTGCCGGCGTCCTTGTGCATGGCGCCGGTGGGGCACACCTCGACGCAGACGGGCCGGGCGCAGTGGTTGCACGCGACGGACACGAACCAGGCAAAGCAGGGCGTCCCGGCCGGGCCTCCTTGCTGCCACAGCCCGCCGGCCCCCTGTTCCCACGTGCCGCCGACGTACTCGTAGACCTGCCGAAAGGCGATGTCCGTACCGTTGTCGCGATAGTCCTTGCAGGCCATGACGCACGTCTTGCATCCGGTGCAGCGCCGCGCGTCAAAGTGAAAGCCAAGCTGCACGCGTCTCGCCCTCCCGTTTTTTCATGCCGGCTATCTGTCTGTGTCGATGATAGCGTGCTTTTGGGAGATGCGAGACGTCCACAGGGGTGCTCTGCGATCCGGGCACCCCTGTGGACGGCATATCGTTCGCTATGCGATTTCGCGGACGTTTGCGACGGTGCCGTCCTCGCTGCCGACCTCGCGGGCGTCACGCGGGGCGGTGATCACGAGGTTGGGACCGGTCTGCTCGGCGGAGGGTAGCGGGGCGATCTCGGCGACGTCGCCGTACTTCTCGCGGAGCTCGTCGATGGGCCCGAAGTCGAGGGCGCGCGCCGGGCATGACTGGACGCAGATCGGCGACAGCCCCTGCTCGACGCGGTTTGCGCATCCGTCGCACTTCACGCTCTTGGAGATGGCGGGGTCGACCTTCGGCGCGCCGTAAGGGCAGGCCGTTGCGCAGGCGCCGCAGCCGATGCACAGGTCGATGTCGCGGGTGACGAGACCCGTTTCCGCGCTCTTGGAGATGGCGTTCTGCGGGCAGGCCGTCAGGCAGGCGGGGTCGTCGCAGTGGTTGCACGCCATTGAGACGAAGTACGTGAACAGGTTGGCGCTCCACAGGCCGCTGCCGTCCTGCTCCCACGAGCCGCCGCCGTACTCGAAGACGCGCCGCAGCGTGACGTCGGGTGCCAGATCGTTATAGTCCTTGCAGGCCATCTGGCAGGTCTTGCAGCCAGTGCAGCGCTGTCCGTCAAAGTGAAAGCCATACTGAGGCATGAGGGTACTCCTCTTGACAGTGGGTCAGTGAGTGTGGGTTGTGGGGCCCGGGCCTCTCCGATGGGAGGGCCCGGGCACGAGGCGTCTTACGCCTTCTGGACCTCGACGAGGTTCGTGTGCTGGGGGTTGGCCTTTGCCAGCGGCGAGGGGCGCAGCGACGTCAGCGTGTTGATGCAACCGCCCTTGTCCACCTTGTCGCCCGCCATGTCGGCGTCGTGCCAGGCGCCCTGGCCCATGCTCACGACGCCCGGCAGGATGCGCGGCGTCACCTTTGCCACGATCTCGACGGTGCCGCGGTCGTTGAAGACGTGCACCGTGTCGCCGTCGGCGATGCCGCGGGCCTCGGCGTCGACGGGGTTGATCCACAGCTCCTGGGGGTTGGCCTGCTTGAGCACGTCGATGCTGCCGTAGCTCGAGTGCGCGCGGGCCTTGTAGTGGTAGCCCGGCATCTGCAGCGGATACTTCTCGCGCAGCGGGTCATCCCAGCCTTCGACGCACGGCTCGTAGACGGGCAGCGGGTTGATGCGATCGCCCTCGTCGAGCTGCCACGTGGCGCAGATCTCCTCGAGCTGCTCCGAGTAGATCTCGATCTTGCCGGAGGGGGTGTTCAGGGGGTTGGCCTCGGGGTCGTCGCGGAAGTCCCTGAGCGCGACGAAGTGGCCGTCGGGATCCTGGCGACGGTAGACACCCATCTCGCGCATCTCGTCGAACGTCGGCAGCGTCGGATCCTCCTCGCGCGCCTGCTCGTAGCAGTACTCGAGCCAGCCCTGCTCGTCGCGACCCTCGGTGAACTCCTCGCCCTTGCCCATGAGCCCGGCGACCTGCGCGAGCACGGAGTAGAGCGTGCGGCGCTCGAACTTGGGAGTCGTGACCGGCTCGCCCATGATGAGGTAGCCCATGTTGCCCGCGTAGTCGTTGCTGACGAAGTTGGGCTGCTCGACGGCCATGAGGTCGGGCAGCAACAGGTCGGCATATTTGGCCGAGTCCGTCATGAGCGTGTCCCACACGACGATGAACTCGCACTTCGTGTCGTCGGCGAGGATGTCGTGCGTGCGGTTGATGTCGGAGTGCTGGTTCGTGAGGCAGTTGCCGGCGAAGTTGAAGATCATCTTGATCGGTACGTCGAGCTTGTCGGCGCCGCGCACGCCGTCCGCCGTCGCGGTGAACTGCTCGCCGCGCTCGATGGCGTCCGTCCACTTGAACACGGGGATGGACGCGGCCACGCCGTTGTCGCCCGTGGGCACCGAGAACGGGCTGAAGTAGTAGCCGTCGAGGTCGGAGCCCGTGTTGCCGCCGTTGATGCCGACGTTGCCCGTCAAGATGGCCAGCATGCAGATGGCGCGGGCCGTCTGCTCACCGTTGGCCTGGCGCTGCGGGCCCTTGCCCTGCCAGATGGAGCAGGGTTTCGTCGTGCCGATCTCGCGAGCGAGCTGCTCGATGGTGGTGGCGGGCACGCCGGTGATGGCCTCGGCCCACGCCGGGGTCTTCTCGACGCCGTCGGCGCCCTGGCCCAGGATGTAATCCTTGTACGACTTGTGCTGGCCCTTGGCGCTCTCGGGCATCGTGTCCTCGTCGTAGCCGATGCAGTACGTGTTCAGGAAGTCGTGGTCGACGAGGTCTTCGGAGATGAGCACGTGAGCGCAGGCGTCGACGAGGGCGGCGTCCGTGCCGGGGCGGATGGGGATCCACTGGTCGGCGCGCGTGGCGGCCGTGTCGCTGAAGCGCGGATCGATGCAGATGAGCTTGGCGCCGCCGCGCTCGAGGGCCTGCTCCAGGTGGTAGCCCGCGCCGGCTCCGGACATCTTCGTCTCGGTGGAGTTCTCGCCGAACATGACGACGAGCTTGGAGTTCACGATGTCGGAGTTCGAGTTGGCCGTGCGCTTGCCATAGAGGTAGGGCAGCGACACGGAGATCTGGGCCGAGCTGTACGAGCCGTAGCGACCGAGGCAGCCGCCGTTGATATTGATAAAGCGGGTGAGGAAGTCGCGGATGTTCGACGCCTGGACGCCCGTCGCGTAGTTGTTGTACACGGCGGCGGGGCCGTACTCGTCAAGAATTCGCTGGTAGTTGTCGGCGAGCATCTGGCAGGCTTCGTCCCAGCTGATGCGTTCGAAGGCGCCCTCGCCGCGCTTGCCGACGCGCTTCATCGGGTAGTTGAGGCGGTCGGGGTTGTTGATCCAGCGGCGGATGGAGCGGCCGCGCTGGCAGGCGCGGATCTGATGGTTGCCGTACTCGTCGTCACCGGTGTTGTCGCTCTCGACCCATGTGACTTCGTCGTCCTTGACGTGGAGGCGCAGGGCGCAGCGGCCCTCGCAGTTGACGGAGCAGTGACCCCAGATGACCTGCTCGTCGCCGGCGGGTGCGTCCGCGCTCGCAGAGCCGCTGGCCTCGCCGCTGGACGCAAGGGCGCTGCGGTTGCTGAACAGCGTGCTGGCGCAGGACGTTGCCGCGGCGGCGGTCAGACCGGCGAGTGCCGACGCCTTGACGAAGCTGCGGCGGCTCAGCGTCGAGGGCCGTGCGTCTGTCGGGCAGGTGTGTTCGGTCGAGCTGGTGCCCATCGAATCCGTCATGTTCTTCCTCTCCCTCGTACTCCCGTATCGTAAACGCTCGAGGCGCCCAGGCGGCGCTCTGTGTACGTGCGTTTCGCTGTCACATGAAAGCCCACGGGGCGTCCCGCCCTGTCACATGATTCGTGCGAATCTGCGAGAAGCCGCAGGTAGGACGTGTTGTATGCTAGTGGTCGACACATGAGGGCCCGGATGGATCGGGGGAGGGGAGGGCGATGGGCCAGCCAGTGCGGACGGCCGCGGCCACGAGCGATTCGAGCGGCCGGCGCGTCCCGGGGCTGCGCGGGGCGGCACTGGGCGCAGCGTTGCGGCCCTCTGTCGCCTCGATGGGGTACGCGCTGTTTCTCGCCGTGAACGCCGCGGGCGTGTGGGGCGGCGTCTTCCCGTTTTTGCCGATGGGCTTCCAGACACCGACGATCGTGTTCTGGTTCTTTCTCGCACAGTCGCTCACGTTTGCCGCGGGGTTCTTCCTCAACGCCCTGGTGGCCTATCGCTGGCCTTCGACGGCGCGCAGCTTCATCGTGAAGCTCACGGTGGCGCCGTACATGGCTGGTTGGGTGGCGCTCATCGCGGCGACGTACGTCGATGCCGCTGCATTGCCGCTTGTGACGGCGGGCGGCGCGCTGCTCGGCGTTGGCTCGGCCGAGTTCTACACGCTGTGGCAGCGGCTGTTCGCGAGCCAGCAGCCCGAGGAGGGTGGCCGCGACCTCGTGCTGGGGACTGCCTATGCCGCGCTGCTGTACTTCGCGCTGTACCTCATCCCCGTCGCCGTGACGGCGTTTTTGATCCCGCTTGTGTTTCTGCCGCTGTTCGGGCTGGCCATCGTGCTGCGCAGCCGTGATATCGACCTGGACCAGCCGATGTTCGAAGACGTGCCGCGCGAGCATCCCGCGGTGTATCGCCGAGCGGTGGGCTCGGTGTGGCGCAGCGCGTTTTGCGTCGGCGGGTTGGGCTTGTGCGCGGGCGTTATGCGCTCACTCGCCATTGCCGAGCCGAAGGTGGGGTCGCTCGTCAACGCGTTGTCGATGGGTGCGCTGCTCGTAGCGGCGCTTGCTCTGCTGGGGCGCTGGCGGGTTCGGGGCTTGCGACTCAACATCGTGACGATGTACCGCGTCTTCTTTCCGTTTGCGATCACGGGGTTGCTCGCGTTGCCGTTTCTCGGCACGGACTATCTGCGTTGGCTGGCGGCCGGGCTCTACGCGCTGTACAGCGTGGGCATCGTGCTCATGATGGCGCAGTGCGCGCAGACATCACGTGACAGCGGCATCAACCCGGTGTTCATCTACGGCGTGTTTGCGGGCATCGTGTACGCGCTGCACGATGTGGGGTTCATCGCGGGGTCGCTGGCCGAGGGGCTCGGAGGGGCTTTGGCGGGCGCGGCTGTGCTTGCAGGCATCCCGGCGAACGTGCTGGTGGCGCTGGTGGCTGTCTACCTGCTGGGGCTCATCTACTTCGTGGGCCAGGGTGGATTCCGGGGAGCGCTCGGGCTGGGGCGCGGGGCTCAGGCGGAGGGAATCGAGTTTGTGGCCCCCGTGGGGAGAGGCGGGGTGCGCCGTGCTGGCTGGAGGGGCGGCTCTGGTGCGCCCGGGGTGGAGGAAGGAAACGTTGCGAGCGGGCTTGGCCTTGCTACGGAGGGGTCGCGAGCCCCTGGGGCGAAGGGAGAGGGCCCGGCTGTGAATGCGCTCGCGGAGGACGAGGCGGAGCCCCTGACGGCTTACGAGCTGCGTGATGACGTGCGCGGGGACGATGTGCCTTCGTCCCCGCAGTATCGCGACCGCGTGTCGAAGCAGGTTGAAGTGCTACGCCGTCACTATGGGTTGTCGGCACGCGAAGCGGAGGTCATGGAGCTCATCGCGCGTGGCGCCAGCGTTCCGCGCATCGCCGAGCGGCTTGTGCTGTCGGAGAACACGATCCGCACGCACAGCAAGCGCATCTACGCCAAGCTCGCCATCCACAAGAAGCAGGACCTCATCGACCTGATCAATGAGTTCGATCCTCGCGAGCTGGAGGGGAGGGCACGCTGAGGGGGCGAGTGCGGGGCATGGGGCGCGCGAGGGACGTGAGGTCGGCTCGGGGGCGCGAGGTGCTGCGTGGGGCGCTGCCTGCGCGGTAGAGATGCGTGCATTCGGATGCGGGGCGCATTTTGCGGTTGTGCTAGGTTTGCAAAATGGAAGCCTCTAAAATGGGCGCGAATTGCGGACGTGCGAGGTTTGCGGGGATCTTTTCTCGGGCACGGGGGATGTCTGGTTAAGAATCCCCAGCTCACGAGTTTGGAGTCGCGCGCGGGAGGCGCTTTCCGGGCTGCAAAACCTTGCACAGCCGTAAATCGAGGACATTTTCGGAGCGCCTTTTTGCAAGATCTCGCATAACCGTGCATAGTGACCAGGTTGCGAAGGGGGGGGCTCTCGACACGGGGCTGCCCCGGTGTGTGATCATGCAATCTGAAAGCGAGATGTGATGGCGGGCGGCGCAGAACGAATCTGGACATACGAGGGGCTCGATTCGGTGGGTTTTGCGTTCCGCGTTGAGAGGCCCTGCTCTGCTGCAGAGCTGCTTGCGGCTATCGGGTGCTCGAAAGCCTCTCGCGGTCGGATGTTTGCGCGCGGGCAGGTTGTGCGCCGGGGAGCTCCGCGCTTGGCAGGAGTCGAGGCTGGTCCCGCTGAGGCTCCGGTGTCTGCCTGCGGTATTCGGCCGGAGGGGTGCGCTGCCGACGCGACTTTGGCTGCAGGCTCCCGGCTGACGGCGGGCGATACCGTGGTGATTGCGCCGCTGGTCATGCGGGAGGCTGGCCCCGTGAGCGGCGTTCCGGTGAGCGTGCTCTACGAGGACGAGTTCGTGCTGGCCGTCGACAAGCCAACCGGCGTTCTGGTGCATAGGGACGGCTCGGACGCCGAGACGCTGACGGCGCGCGTTCAGGGCTATCTGCGGAGGTTGGGAAGCCCTGCGGTACCGCAGGCCCTGCAGCGCCTCGACGTCGAGACGTCGGGTGTCGTGCTGTTTTCGAAGACCGAGGAGTTTCAGCCGCTTTTTGACGCTCTGATTGCCGGCGAAGTAGGGGGCACTCCGACCGGTTCGCTCGCTGCGGGGGACACCTTAGCTGGCCCTCTTTTGCGGGGCGGTGGGGTCGCAGATGTTTCGGGTGCGCGCAAGGGCGGCTGTGGCTCGCGGCGTGAGAGTGGCGTCTCTTATGGGGATTGCCCCGCTGCAGGGCACACGCCGTTTGCCTCCCTCTTGGAAAAGCCGCTGCGCAAGACGTATCTCGCCATTGTCGAAGGCGCCGTGCCGTGGGAGTCGCGCATATGTGACGCTCCCATCGGCCGCGACCGCCACGATGCGCGTCGTATGCGCGTGAGCCCGACGGGCCAGCCCTCGCTCACGTGGGCGCGGCGTTTGGCCGTGAGCCCTGACGGCCGCCGTACGCTGCTGCAGGTCGAGCTCGGTACGGGTCGGCGCCATCAGATTCGCGTCCATCTGGCGAGCCTGGGTTTCCCGATTGTCGGCGATGCGCTCTACGGGAGGGGCGGGGCTGCTGCGCCCGAGCGATCCCCGGTGGCGCCGCGAGGACTGATGCTCCATGCTGCTCGCGAGGAGTTTGCTCACCCCCTCACGGGCGCTCCCATCTGCATCGAAGCGCCCTACCCTGCGCGCTTTGCCGCGCTGTTCCCGGGGGCGCCGGCCCTGCGCTAGCTTGCAGGACGCGCCTGGCTTCCGTGTGCTTGCGGGCGGCGGCTGCGCGGAGGCCGATTTTGCCGGCTGGGAGCTGGGGCGGCCTCTGGGCTGCAAGAGAAGAGCGCTTCGCTGGCCAGAAATCCCCCTCGTGCATGGGCGCCTCGGCTCTTTCGTGGCAGGCTGCGAAAGAAACCGCAGGCCGTTTGCTCTGGATCGATCCGCCATCGTGCTCGATGGGCCAGCGCGGCATTCACGAGCCCGATTTCCGTCCACGATGGGCCGCATTTCTTGCGGGGCCGCTCTCTTCGCCTCCGCCAAAGCCCCCCCAAGGCGCTCCTCAGTGGTCCTCCACGCTCGCGCCGCGCGGCTCCCTGCGGCTATTATTGCTCGCGCGGAGGGTGTGCGGATCTGCGTGCCGAGGCGCCGAGACGGAGGGCTCGCGATGGGGGATCGGATGGCATGGCGGGGATTTCCCCTGGCGTTTCTGGGGTATGGCTCCCTATACGCGTGGGGCTATGTCTCGTGGAGCACTGATGCCCTGGCGACACAGGCTGTGAGCGGTACCGCGCTCGATCTCTCGTGGGCCGTGTCGGCGACTATCGTGCCGGTTGCGCTTGCGGTGCTGGCGATTGCGAGCTGCCGCTGCGACTTCGAGCGGATGCGCTGGCCTTACGCGACGGCACCGATCTTCGCGGCCATCGGGAGCGTGCTCTCCGTTGCGTACCAGCACGTAGGGAACGGGGGACTTGCGGTGCTGCTGGCCGTTGCGAGCGGCGTGGGCACTGGCATGGGGAGCGCCCTGTTCGGCATGCTGTGGAGCCTGGCCCTCTCCCGCCTGAACATGGCGACGCTCGAGGTCTTGCTGCCCGTCTCATTTGTCGTCACCGTTCTGTGCACGCTGATCGTCCCATCGATGGCCCAGGTACCGGCACTCGTGACGGCGCTTTTGCTCGTGGGGCTTTGCGGCGCGAGCCTCTGGCGTGCCCGTGTCCTGCTTGCGGGCGGCGCTGTTGGGCTGCACTGGTTGGAGGAGGGCGAGCGGTCGGTCGCCCGCGTGTCGGACGCTCCCGAGGCGAGCGTGCCCGGAATTGCGCGCATGCTCGCGTTTGGTATCGTCGCCTGGGGCGTCATGAACATCGCGCCGACGGCGGCGCCAACGGCGCTGGCGTCGGCAGCGGGCATCGATACCCAGGGCTTGCTCGGCATGATCTTCGCCATCGTCTACGCCTTGGGCATCATCCGCTATGCCGTGCGCGTGGACTTTCAAGCTCTTGCGCTCATGACGCTGCCGCCACTCGTGCTGTCCATGACGCTGTTCGCCATCGGCGGCACGATCGCGTCGTTTTGGGCAGGCGTGCTCAACGTGGGGCTGAACTCGTGCTGCGAGATCATCCTCATCCTATATTTCGTGCGCATCGCTCAAGGACGTCCCGAGCGCCGCGCTTTCTGGCTGGCCTTGGGGTCGTCCGCCAGCTACCTGGGCGTCCTGCTCGGCCAGCTCGGGGATGTCCTCTGCGCTCGCGCTGGCGTGCTCGAGGCGAATCCCGCGCTGTTCTGCCTCGTGGTCGTCTGCGTGTACGCGTTCGCGATGATGCTCATCCCACAGAGGACGGCGCTTGATCCGTCCGATGGAGAGCGGGAACCCAGGGAGCTGTCTGTGCCCGTGACGGATGTCTTCCAGGAAGGCTCCGACGCCACGGCGCTTGCGTGTGAGCGCGTCGCGCAGGAGTTTGGGCTCTCGGCACGCGAGGCTGAGGTTTGCGCTTACCTGGCACGAGGCCGCTCGCAGACGTACATCCGCGATACGCTGCTTCTCTCGAAGAACACGGTTTCGACGCACGTTCGCCGCCTCTACGCCAAGCTCGGCGTCCACTCGAAGCAGGAGCTCATCGACCTGGTCGAGCGCCACCGGTAGTCGTTGGCGCCCAGCCTGCGGCGTCTGGCGACACGATCCTTGCCTGCGATCCGAAACCGGCTCCACCCGACCGCCTGGGTGTGGGCTTTCTGCCTGGGGCGCTTCCCCGGAAGCCGGTTGACATCTGTGAGCTATCCGTTCCTGCGACGTCTTCCTCAAAAGGGTGGGCCCAGGCGAATCGCGCGATCGCCCGGGCCCACCCTTTATGCGCCGTCAGGTGGCCTTACCCCTGCTTACGCCAGATCCTTCGCGATCTGCTCGGCGACGAACCAGCCGGAGCCCATGGCATTGCCCACCGACGAGCCGGGGTTCGTGTAGTACGGCACGGTGTACATGGAGCCGGTGTCCACGCCTGCCACGTACAGGCCGGCAATGGCGTTGTTCTCGGCATCGAGTGCGTGCAGACCGCTGTCGACCTTGACGCCGCCATTCGTGCCCCAGGCGCTCGGCACGTACTCGAAGGCGTAGAACGGCGGCTCGCTCACGGCCTTGAGGAAGCAGGCGTCCTTGTAGAACTCGGGATCCTCGCCGGCCTTACACGCCGCGTTGTAGGCCGCGACGGTCTCTACCAGGTTCGTGAGTCCAAACTTTTCTGCGATCTCCTCGAGCGTGTCTGCCTTGCAGCCCCAGCCCTCGTCGATGGCCTGCTGCAGGTGCGCCTCGGCGTTCTCCTTCGTGGGGTTGTAGTAGCCGGCCTCTGCGCCTGCCGTCCACTGCGTGGGTTCGCCCAGGTAGGCGTAGATGCCCTCGTTCTGGCAGGCCTCGTAGTAGGCCGAGTCCATGATGACCCACGCCTTGCCGGCGCGCACGATGGCCTCACCGCCGACGGCTAGCGGCAGGGCGGCCACCTTGCCCTCGTCGATGAAACGGCTGCCGGTGCCGTCGACGTACAGGCCGCCGAACAGCCAGTAGCCATAGTGCTCGTTGACGTTGGCCCATTCGGGCGTGAACGGCCAGCCCTCGGTGGTGGGGGAGACGGCGCCGCACTCGTTGCCGAGCACGGAGAACGGGCGGTCGAGCACGCCGCCGGCGTCGAGCACCATCTGGATGCCCGTGCCGTCGGAGACGGTGTTGCCCAGCGGGAAGATCGGCGTGTTGAAGTGTTCGCGCTGCATGGTCTCGTTGCCGAGGAAGCCTCCGGTGCAGATGACGACGGCTTTGGCGCGTACGTCGGTCACGACGCCGTCGATGTCGGCCTGGACGCCCGTGGCCGTACCGTCCTCCATGAGGATGGCGTAGACGTCCGCGCCGAACAGGACGGTGCCGCCGTTCTCCTCTATGTGGGCGATGATGGGGTCGGTGCGATCGGTGGGGCTGGCCTCGATGAAGTGACGGCCGCGGAAGCCGACGCCGTAGGGGTCGCCCCACAGGCTCATGGCGATACCGAGGTCCATCATACGGTCGATGGCGGGGCCGGTGCCGGCCAGGACGTTCTTGAGCAGCTTGGCGTTTACGGCCGTGTTGGAGAAGCCGTACATGTACTGGAACATCTCGTCGAGCGAGACCCAGGCGTCCTCCTGCTTCTGGAGCTTCGTCTCGCAGGCGTTGGGGCCGCCGCACTGGGCCCAGTTGGAGACGGCCGCGCTGACGCCCTTCTCGAGCAGGTAGACGTTCAGCCCCTGCTCGGCGAGGTGGTCGGCTGCCATGAGGCCCGCGATGCCGGCACCCACGACAACGACGTCTGCCTCGAACGTCTGAGCGGCGTCGGCCTGAGCGGGGCGGGCGGAGGTGCCGTGGCGGTCGTCGGCGGAGGTGCCGGCGGCCTCGGAGGCTCCGGCAACGGCGGCCGTGCCGGCGAGGGCTGCGGTGCCGCTGGCGAGGGCGGCGCCCTTCACGAAGGCGAGGCGGCTCATGGCGGGCGTCGCGGAGGGGATGGGACGAGCGATCGGGGCGTGCTGGGACATGGGCGATCTCCTTTGCGTGTGGGGCGACGGTCCGGGAGCGGCGAGCTGTTCGGGCCCGACGCGTCCGGGCGTCGCTGGACGACTCCCCACGATACGGATTGCCCGCCTGTCCCGCGTCACCTCAAACGCAGGCTCTTGCGCTGTGCGGTCCTGTCACGCGAAACACGTGAACGCCTGAGCTGGGATGATGGGGAGGGTCGGCGGGGTGGGGGCTTCCGGGGGCATTGGGCCTGCCTGCGCACTCTGCGCCGAAGCGAGGCCGGCCAGAGCGAGGCGCATCGGCGCTGATGCTTGCTGGGTGCCGGCATCTTGTCGTGCATCGAGCTCTGCGCGTGCTCGGCGCCTTTTTGGCCAAGAAGCCGACTTGTGAATGGGCACTCCGGGGCTCGCGTGTTGCGGGCAGAAGGAAACCGCAGGTGAGAGCGGGCCGTCCATCGCGGGGGCGGCCGGCTGTGCGGCACGGGTAGTTCACGAGCGGCTTTTCTGTCCCGAGAGGGGCCCTTCGCGTGCAAGTTGCGGCGAACCGTTGCCCTGCACCGCCCGCTGCGATCTTTGCTGCTGGTCGTGCGAGTCCGTTTCCGGCCGGGCTTGTCGAGGGCGCTCCGTACCCGGTGACCTGCGCCGTGACGCCATCGCCCCGCCTGCCTCCGATGACTACGGAAGCGGGCGGGGCGATGGGCTTCTTGCGAATTGCGCGCCGCCAAGGACCCGCGCGGGTCGGATACCTCCGGCCCGTGTGGCGATTCCTCGTCGGGAGGTTATTCCTGTGCGCTCGCCTCGGTCTGTTGCTTGCTGGTTCGCACGGCGTACCAGGCGAAGCCCACGACAACTATGAGCAGGACGCCAGTTGTAAGAAGGCTGCCTTCCAGGCCAAAGGTGCCGCCGGTCAGTAGGCTGCTGCCCGAGCCGACCTCGCTAATCAGTAGCGTTGTGGGGTCGGTGGGGTTTCCGCTTACCGAGATGCCGAACAGCGGCCCCTGCACGAAGTTCCACGCGCAATGAAAGCCCCCGCATACCCATAGGTTGCGCGTCACGAGGTACATGAGGGCCAACGCGACGCCAACGATCGTGATGTTGACCATCGCAACGAGGCTGATGCCGCTATTCATGCCGTGTGTGACGGAGAAGAAAACGGAGCTCAACGCAATAGCGAAGATGCGAGGGTAGCGCGCTGCGACCGAGCCGCACAGCAGGCCACGAGCCAGCGTCTCCTCGCCCATGGACTGCACCATGTAGCCCACGAAAAGTATCACGAGACCGCCGACAAAGACGGTGGGATTAAGCGAGGCCGACGAGACAGCGCCTGTCGCAAGGGCCAGGGCGAAGACTGCTCCGAAGGACACGAGGCCTACGAGCAAGCCTGCACCGTAGTGGCGAAGCGCGCGAGGCCGCGAGAATCCCAGATCACCCAGCGAGCGACGCTCGACGAGCTTGACGTAAAGCATGGGGAGCAGAATCAGTATGACAAACGAGAGCTGCGAGGCTATCTCGAGGGCGAACTCGTAGAACGATCTGTCCTGGCCCGGAAAGACTACCTGGGTTGCGCCGACCGCTCCATAGATGACAAACGGGGCAAGGAACTTCCAAAGCAGGAAGAATGCCAGGGCCACCAGCAGCGTCACCCACCACGGAAGGGCGCGCCCCCGTCCTCTGATTGCCCCTGGGGTGGGGGAGGCCCAGAAGCCTCGCGCGCTTTGGTGGGCTTCCGTCTTTGGCGAATTCGGTCCCGTGCCCGTTGCTGCGTGCGCTGTTTTTGGCCGCGGTTCCGGCTGGGTCGTGACGTTGTCCATGGTGTTTCCTTTCGGACGACGACAGGGTTTCGGACCTCCGTGCAGGGATGTGATGCCCCCTGCTGAGCGATAGTGCCTAACTCAGTACAACAAACGTGCAACAGCGCCCGACGCTTGGCTGCATCGCCAACGCTAGCTAGCTCGGATTCTGTCCTGTCGGCGCTTGCTTGCCCGCCCAGGGCCGAGGGGATCCCGGCTTTGCGCTAGAGTGTAGCGAGACCACAATTCGTCCGTTGCCCGCATGCGCGCTTTTGCGGAGGAGAGAGCATGACCCCTGCCTCGTATCTGAGCGAGTACATCGAGTTCGCGCAGACGCTGAGCTACGCGGAGGCGGCGCGGGCGCTCTACATATCGCAGCCCACGCTCCGGGCCCACATCAAGGCGCTCGAGTCCGAGATCGGCGCTCCTTTTACGGCGCGCCACGGCGGCAGGCTGCACTTGACGTCGACAGGCAACTTCGTGCTTGAGCGGGCACGCGAGGTCGTGCGCTACACAGATGATGCCTTCGAGTCGTGCCGCTCGTTTGCGCGCAACCATGCGTCCATCATGGTGGGCGATATCAGCGTCCCTGAACTGCTGGACTGCGTGGAGCGGACTCGCCTGGCGTATTGCTCGCTCCACCCGGAGAAAAGCATCGACATCCGCATCTCGTCGCGGATGAGCTCGAACCTCGAGGCGGTGTGCGGCGGTGACGTCGACCTCATACTGCTGCCCCGCGTGCCTGTTGATAACGTAGCGACCGGTCGCCTTGATGCGCAGCTTCCCGAGGGCTTTCGCTGGGAGCTCATCAAGTCGACGCGGCTGCTGTTCTGGGCGGGCGGCTCCTCTTCCTTGCGCCGCCTTTCGACCATTCGGGCTGCCGACCTGTCGGGCCGAACCCTGCTGATGGGCACTACCGACAACATGGGGCGTGCGGGCGAGGTCGTCCAGCAGGAGCTCGCCCGACACGGCGTCGACATCTCCTTGGCCTACGAGCCGTTCGACGGGTACTCGGAATACCTGTTCTCCGGCTCCCCCGACTCGTTTGGCCTGAGCATCGGCGAGGCAACGAGGCCGCCTGGCGGGGCGTTTTTCTTCGAGCTGGCGGACCTGCCCATAGCTTGCGAATTGTATCTCCTGTTTGATACCGGTTGCCTGAGGGAAGATGGCGACACCTTTTTCGAGACGCTGGCGGAAGATCTTCGCAGCGCTCTTGCGTGACGCGTGACGCGGCCACGACGCCAGGCGCGGCGTCCCGGTGACATGCCCCCGGGATGCCGCGCTTCGAAAAAGTAAGTTGCGCAAGAAAGAAAATTTACTGCGCTCACTTTGCCTTCTTTACGGAAATTATCGATAAATTCCGCTGTCGCCGGCTGCGATAAGCTGGGACTGTCCTTCCGAGCGGATCTCGCGCTTTCCGCCTGCATGGAAGGACGCGCCTATTTCGGTATATGCCGGCTGACGCCTATCGGGGGATGGGTTTTGCTGCGGCCGGCTGAAGAAAGGGGACTGCTGTGAGTGCTGAGATGAATCGGGGAAGCGCCGGCGAGGCTTCTGCTTTGACGCGCCGTGCTTTCATGGCGACGGCTGCCGCGGGAGCCGCGCTTGCCGGAGGTGGCCTGATGGCCGGTGACCCGAGCGTTGCCGGTGCTTCCGAGGCGAAGCCTTCCGATGATGCCGACGCTGAGGCGAAGGCTGCGTTTGAGGCCGAGACCCAGCCCATCGCGCCGGTCGAGGCTCCCGCTTCCTGGGATGTCGAGGCGGATGTCGTCGTCGTGGGCTCGGGCGCTGGTGGCATGGTGGGCGCGTTGCGTCTGGCCGAGTACGGCTACTCGGTCACGCTGCTCGAGAAGGACACGCTGATCGGCGGCGCCTCCCGTTACGCGGGCCACTTTGTGAACTTCGGCGGCCATAAGCTTGCCAACGAAGAGGAGTGGGCCCTGCCGTCCTATCCGTACGAGCCGCGCAAGGTCGTCGAATACCTCAACGACATGTGGGGCATGAGCGCCAACACCAACCTGCTCTACGCCATGGCGACCGAGGGCCCGAAGTGCATCGATTGGATGGCCGACTACCTCGGCGTTCCCTGGGAGCCGTACGTCAATATGGGGAACCTGCACTTTGCAGGGCAGATTACCGAGAACAATTCCATCATGATCAACGACTACTTCTTCACGTACCTCACGGAGAAGGCCGAGGAAGCGGGCGTCGATATCCGTCTCAACACCGTTGCGACGGCGCTTGTGGTCGAGGACGGCACCGTTACGGGCATCAAGGCAACGGACGAGGACGGGTCGGAGATCTACCTGCACGGCGCCAAGGGCGTACTGCTCACTGCAGGTGGCTTCGAGATGAACCGCGCCATGCTCAAGAAGTACCTCCCCTCCATCGTGGACGGCCTTGCCAACGTGCCGTGCCCGCCGTGCAACACGGGCGAGTGCATCCGCATGGGCCTGGGCGTCGGGGCCGACATCGCCGGCCTGGACTGCTCGGGCAGCTACGACGGCGGCGTCGAGTGGCAGGAGTACGGCGAGTACGACACGCGCATGACGTTCCACGTCAACAAGGATGGCAACCAGGTGCTGCGCCAGCCGTGGCTGCGTTTTAACCGCATGGGCGAGCGCGTGCCGTGGCTTACGACGTTCGGCCAGAACTACCCGTACGCCACCCTGTCCGATTCGGGCAGCGTCACCGCTCTGACCGATGGGGCGACTGTCGAGATCACCCAGCCGGGTGGCCGCGTGTTCGTGTGCTTCGACTCCAAGTACGAGGACGTGCTGACGAGTGGCACGTTCAAGGAAGCGGTGTGCCGTGCCATCAAGGTCGTGCCGGACGATGACCCGCTCATTGACCGCGTGCCCGAGTACCAGCGCGACTGGCGCACGGGCTTCCAGATGATGCTCGACGCGGGCGCCGTGAAGAAGTGCGACACGCTCGAGGAGCTCGAGGAGGCGCTGGGCCTGCGCAAGGGCGTGCTCGTGGAGCAGGTCGAGAAGTGGAACGCGGCGTGCGAGGCCGGCGAGGACTACGTGGCGACGTACCCGTACGATCCCTCGTGGCTCATCCCCATCACCGAGCCACCGTTCTACGGAGCCAAGCTTGGCGGCAACATCTTCACGACGAAGTGCGGCCTGCGCGTGAACCCGCAGATGCAGGTTATCGACACGGAGGGCGCTGTCATTCCTGGTCTGTACGCGGGCTTCCACACGGCGGGCGGCTCAAACGGCGAGTGCAATATCTCGGGACGGCCGTACGCGGGGCTCTACGGTGACGTGGGTACCTCGTTCGTTGGCGGCTTCATGGCGGCTGACGGCATCGCTCGCGCCGACGGCAAGGATGCGCTGGAGTAGGCGCGCGGCTCGCCTCTGCTGAGGGGGGGCGTTTCCAAGCTAAGTGACCGGCCCCGCACGCCCGTTATCGGCGCGTGCGGGGCCGGGCATATTTGGGACGCGGGCGCTCGGGTTACGGAGTGCGGGCGCGTGGGCCGAGGCTGACGCTGAGGCTGGTGCTAGACCGGGGGAGACGGGCGGCCGAGGTCGAGTGCGGGGTTGGACGCCGGAGCAGGCCCGGTGCCGTGGTGGGTGCCGGTGCTGCGGGACACTGGGATGAGCGCTGATGTGAGGCTGAGACCGGGCAGTTTTCGCGGTTGTGCTAGGTCTTGTAAAACCCGAGGCTGGAAATGGGCGCGGATTGCGGCTGTGCGAGGTTTGCGCGGCTTTTTCGCGTACGAAATGGGGAAGATACGGCTCGCACGGCCCTCTCACCTGCTGGTTTCTCGGGACGTCCGCGCACACGCGGCAAGACCGGGCTTGCAAACCTAGCATAACCGCCGTTTGGGGCCATTTTTGGGCGTCGATTTTACAAAACCCAGCACAACCGAAAAGATTGACCTGCGGTCTGGGGCGCTTACTACAGGCGGCAAAACAAGTCGCCCCGACCAGCGGGCCTTCGTGAGGCTTGCTGGCCGGGGCGCTGGAGCTAGCTTCCGAGATGCTTGCGGGGCTTTACTTCCCGATGTACGCCTTCGCCGCTTCCTCGGCGAGGCGGCCGGAGTTGATGGCCCACGAGGCGCAGGAGCCGGCCGCGATGCCGGCGTCGTAGGCGTCGCCGTAGAATCCGCCCGCGTCCATGCCGCCCATGTACAGGCCGGGCACCGGATTGCGGTTCTCGTCGAGCGCCTCGCACTTCGTGGAGATGCGGATGCCGCCCACGGTGCAGAAGTAGCCGTTCTGGACCTCGAACAGGTAGAACGGGCCCTCGTCGATGGCGATCATGAACTCGTCAGCCTTGTCGAACTGCGTGTCCTTGCCGCCGGCGCACATCTCGTTGTACGCATCGACGCTCGCTGTGAGCTTTTCGGGGTCGAGGCCGGCTTTCTCGGCGAGCTCGGCCACGGTGTCGGCCACCCAGATGTGCTCGTTGCCCTCGTCGATGAGCTCCTGCAGGTCGCTCTTGAGCGTCGTCAGCGGGATGCCCGTCTCGCAGTAGACGCCGACCTGCAGCTGCACGCCGTCAGCCTCATACATGTCGAGGAACTTCTGGCTGAGCAGCGTGTACACCGTCTTCTGGCTCTTGTGCGCCATGCCGGCGAACGGGAAGTTGCGGTGGAACATGTCCTCGGCGACGAAGCGCTCGCAGTGCTCGTTGAGCCACAGGACCGGCTGCAGCGACGTGGCGGCCTGCACGGGCGTGCCGTACGTCGTGCCGTACAGGATGGGGCCGTACCAGGCAGCGGTGCCGGGCGCGGGGGCCATGATGGCGCCGGCGTGGCGCGCCATGCGGATGCCATCGCCGTCGCGCCCGTTAGAGCCGGCGGGGCAGACCGTCTTGGGGTCGACCTCGGCGAGCTGCTTCATCATGTTCATGTTGTTAGCGTAGCCGCCCGTGCCGATGATGACGGCCTTGGCGTCGAACTGGATGACCTCGCCCTCCTTGTCGACGGCCAGCACGCCGGTCACAGCGCCGGACTCGTCGGTGATGAGCTGCTTGGCCGGCGTCTCATAGCGGATGTCGAGGCCGATCTTCTCCGCGTACGCCGTGAAGCTCACCATGAACTGGGCGCCGAGGCCCTCGGAGCGCACGCCGGCGTAGAGGTGCCACGTCGGGTCGGACTCGCCGAGCGCCACGACCTCCTGGAAGCCGACACCCTTGCTCTCGAGCCAGTCGATGGTCTCGGCCGTCTTGTTGAAGAACGTGTGGTACAGCTCGGCGTCCGGCACGTAGTGGTGGTACGTCATGAGGCGCTCGACGATCTCCTCGACGTCGATCTCGATGCCTGCCTCCTTCTGCCAGTGCGAGCCCACGGCGAACATGCCCTCCGAGCCGGGGAACGTGCCGCCGGCGAGGCCCTTCTTCTCGAGCACGACGACGTCGAGGCCGTCCTCGAACGCCTGGATGCCGGCCGCGAGGCCCGTGCCGCCGGCGCCGATGACGATGAGGTCGTGCTGCTCGGTCTTCGTTGGCGCGCCGACCTCCTCGACGACGTTCGTGTAATCGATGATCGTCGGCTCCTTGCCGTCAGCGGCCGCGTCGACGTAGTCGGTGCCGGAGTAGGAGTCGGTTGCGGCTGCCTTGTCGGCGGCCTCGGAGGCCAGGGCGCTCGAGGCGGCGGCGCCCATCGCGACGGCGGCACCGGCGGCGCCGGCTGCCTGGACGAAGCTCCTGCGGGTGATCTCCATGGTCGGTCCCCTTTCGTGGGAGGCGTGCGGTTGGGGTGCGCTTGCGTTGCGAGATGGCCGCGACGACGTGCACCCGCCTTCGTGAGGCGCCGCGGGTGGCGACGCCCTCGTGAACGCTGCCCACAGTAGGCCGCAGGGACTCGCGGACGCCAGCAACTCCTCGTTGGGTGCCCTGAAAGTAAAAGTTGATTGCGTCCGGCGTCGCAGGTGAGAATATGTGCGCGAGCACGAAAGACCGTCCGGGTATGCGGAGCGCGTGCGAGGCGCAAAGGGGTGCCGATGAACTGGAACCAGATGGACTACTTCATGCTCGTCTATCGCGCGGGCAACTTCGCGGCGGCCGCTCGCCAGGTGCCGATGTCCTCGCAGGGCATGGCGAAGGCAGTGCGCGCGCTCGAGGGCGAGCTCGGCGTGAGTCTCTTCGTCGCGGGGGAGGGCGGCTTGCTGCGCCCGACGGAGTACGCCAGGGAGTTTGCCGCCTTCTGCGAGGAGTGCGCCGCCGTGCGGGGTCGGCTTGACGAGCGCTTTGCCCGCCTGCGTGGCGAGGAACGACGGACGATTCACCTCGCGGCCGCCATCGGCGCCTTCGGTCTGCTGGGCATGGAGTTCGTCTCGGAGTTCTGCCGTGAACACCCGGGTATCGAGGTGCTGTGCGATGACCTGCCCGACATCCGGGTAGACGAGGCACTGTTCGATGGATCCGACGAGCTCGGCCTGACGGTGGCGCCCGTAGCCGAGGGCCTGCAGACGACGCCGCTGTGCTCGTGTGACCGCTGCGTCTGGGTGCGCGCCGACGATTCGCTGGCAAGCCGGCACCGCGTGACGGTCGCCGATCTGGACGGGCGCGCCGTGGCGCTGGTGGGCCCGCTGTTCAAGAACTACGGGCAGCTTCTCGCCCTGCTGGAGGAGCAGGGGGTGCGTCCTGCCGAGATCGTGACGTCGTCCGAGATGATGTGGCTGCACCAGTACGCCCACGACGGGCGAGGCGTTGCGTTCACGGCGCGCTCCGTGCTCCCGCTCTATGCGGACGATGCGTCGGTCGTGGCGCTGCCCGTCGAGGGGATGCCCTACGAGATCGGGATCTCGTGGCGAGCCGACCACGAGCTCGACGATGCTGAGCAGGCGTTCGTGGGCGCATGCGTCGCCCGGGCTCGTCCCACGCTGTCGAGCCGTCTGCGCGGGCTGTTCTCGCCGCGGGCGTAGGTGGTCATCGCAGGGCCGGGGTCTCTTGGCGCGCAGGTAACAAAAATGGCAGCGGGCCGTTACGCGACGTGGGGGAGGTCGCCGGCCCGCTGCCTCAAGGGGAATGCCAGACGTCGAGGCGGTAAGGGGGAACGCCTGAGTCGGCTTGGGGTAGTCGTTGTCAAGAGCGCCGCAGGTGGACGTGGATGCGCCAGAAGCGCGGATCCCGCTCAGCACGAGGCCTGCGTGCCCGTCCTGCGTTGCTGAACCCTATGATGCCGTGCTGCGGCCCGCTGTGCGATACCCGAATAGGGTTAGATTTAAAAATGGCTGTTTACCTGCGGTTATTGCTGTGAATTTCCCTTCACAACTCACTGAATACCCCCGGTGTCATGCGAAAGGGGTGAGAGCGGGAGAGAGGCCTCAGGCCTGCAGGTTGAGAGGGTCACCTACATCGTCCTACCGCCTCAGGTGTCTCTCATAAAAATAGATGAGAGATACCCAGTAAGGGTGTCGCGTCCTCTTTTTGGGGTGATGCGAGGGTTATGGCTATTTACGAGGTGCCTTGGGCTACGCGGGACCGGTCGTTTCCGTTTCGGGTTCCACGCCGATCATCTCGTAGAGCTCCTCGCGGCTATGGACGCCGAGCTTTTTGTAGATGCGGCTCGTGTGCGCTTTGATCGTGCCGCGCGCTACGAACAGATTTTCCTCCATCTGAGCCATAGGCACGCGCCTCGCCATGAGCTGGAGGATCTCCTCCTCGCGGTCGGACAGGCCGCGGGCTTTCGACAGGTCGGACACGCGCAGCGAGAGCTGGCCGGCTGCGAACGGGTCGGGCCGCACGGGCGTGTCGAGCTCGACGTCGGGCACTGCGCCGCTTGCTCCCTCGTGCAAGTCGATGCCCCAGCGAG
Organism: Coriobacteriia bacterium; assembly: GCA_018368455.1. Lineage (NCBI taxonomy): Bacteria > Bacillati > Actinomycetota > Coriobacteriia > Coriobacteriia bacterium. The sequence goes on along the minus strand of JAGZEG010000002.1, from coordinate 28,969 downwards.
CGGCGAGGCTCTTCTCGGAGAGCACGATGGCGAGAAACGCCACGAACACGATGACGGCCACGCCGATGTGGACGATCTGGTTCGCCCCGGTCGGCAGCACGGTGGCGGCAAGAACGTACGTGCCCCAGCCCAGTGTCTCCACGATGTAGCGAATGCCGCGCTCGATGCCGTTGAGCCACGTGGCGTTGATGCCGAAGCGGTACGTGATGTTCGAGAGGACGATCATGATGAACATGGACATCATCGTGTAGCCGCCGTCGAAGAACAGAGCCGTGGCCTGTGGGTGGTCGCCGACACCAAGCAACGGGGTCACGAGTAGCGATGCGGCGCACACCAGGGGGAACGCGACGCGGTAGATCGTGTCGAAGTTGAACCAGCGCGACGTGGACAGCGAGCCGAGTATGACGAACACACAGGCGAGCACGACACCGATGACGTTGCCGGCAACCATCGGGGCGCCGGGCATCGTGGCGAACTGCATGGCAAACGTGCAGATGGCCATCAGCACGATGGGCTTCCAAGGGATGACGGAGCCGCGGATGAGCTCTCCCTCGTGAGGGCGCTCCGTGTGAGGGAGGCTCGAGATGGAGCGGTGCGCCGAGCCGAGCGACGCGAGGGGCAACACGATGGAGAACACGGAGATGTAGGCGGGCTCGAGCCCCATGAACAGCCAGAAGAACGCCTCGCCGAACAGGATGGCGGCGCCGTGGTAGATGGCGACGCGCATTGGGTTGAGCGCGCCGAAGAACTCGCACCAGATGAGGATGAGGATGCCCAGCCCGCCGCCGGCCGCCGCGAGACTGACGGTCTTGCCGAGCGCGAGCGCCGTCATGACGGGAGACGCCTCCGCCGCAAACGCGACCGGGCTCGGGATGCCGAGCGCGAGCGGGAGGGCCTGCGCCGTGATGACGAGGCCGAGCGAGCCTAGCGTCATGGACGCCCCGCACGCCAGTAGCGCGTGCCTGTTCGACCACAGCGGCGCGGCTTTGCGGGCGAGCGCGGCGCAGGTGAACGAGACGACGCCGATGCTCGCTTCGAACAGGGCGTAGTCGGGATAGTCTAGGCCGGGGAACGCCCCGTAGCGAAAGAACGTCGCGATCCACGCACGATAGAGCCCAACGCCCAAAAAGGCGAGCGGCACCATGCTGAGGCGTGCGAACATCGTGCGCCAGCGTGTCAGAAACTCGCTCATGTCTCGCTCGCCCCCTCTCATGCCTGATGAGTCATGCCTGGAATCGCATTGTCTCGCACCTTTGCGAGGCTCGGTTGACACCGGCATTTACCTGCAGGGTTACAACAATAACCCAACGTTGGGGTTACGGCGAGGGCCGATATGGGTAGGCTACGAATCAGTCGGCCACAGGCAGTGGCGACTTCACCCACAGGACGCGTCTGGCCCGCACAGGACGGGCCGCGCGGTAATGACGGGCGTGGCGTCGCACCGGACGCTGGGGAGTGTCCGGTTGTCACGACCGCCTCAAAGAAAGGGGATTCACATGGCTTTCGAGAGCACTCGCCGTACGTTCCTCAAGGGCACCGGTGCGGGTATCGCCGCCGTCGCGGCTGCCGCCGCCATCCCGGGTATGGCTCTGGCCACTGAGGGCTCCGCGAGCGGCGACGCCTCCGCTGCCGGTTCCGTGAAGGACGGCACCTACACCGCCGCTTCCCGCGGCAAGCACGCCCCCGTCAACGTTGAGGTGACGGTCAAGGACGGCAAGATCGCCGACATCAAGATCACCGAGAACGAAGAGATGCCCGGCATGGTCGAGTCCGTCGAGAAGGTCATGCTGCCGCTCATCATCGACAAGCAGACGCTCAATGTGGACAACGTCACGGGCTCCACGATTACGAGCAACGCCGTGCTGCTTGCCGTGACCGACGCGCTTAAGCAGGCCGGCTTCGACACCGACGCCCTGTCCAAGGCCGACCACGCCACGCCTGTCTATGAGGCTCCGGCTACGACGGATGCCGACGTCATCGTGCTCGGTGCTGGCGGCGCTGGCCTGTCTGCTGCCCTGACGGCTGCCGAGGCCGGCAAGTCGGTCATCGTGCTCGAGAAGCTTCCGAGCATCGGCGGCAACACGCAGATTTCCGGCGGCGGCATGGCGGCGCCTCAGAACTGGCTGCAGCAGGAGGAGGGCATCGAGGACTCGCCCGAGCTGTTTGAGAGCGACATCATCGCCGGCGGCGACGACACCGACCAGGATCACGACCTCATCAACATCCTCGCTACGACCGCCCTCGCCTCGGCTGAGTGGCTGCGTGACGAGCACAAGGTCAACTTCGACCACCTCAGCTTCTTCGGCGGCCACAGCGTGAAGCGTTCGCTCGTCCCCGAGGGCGAGTCCGGCGCCAAGATTACCTGGCCGCTCAAGAGCGACGCCGAGAGCAAGGGCATCTCCATCTACACGAGCATGCGCGCCACGGAGTTCGTGCAGGCTGACGACGGCTCCATCAAGGCCGTGAAGGCCGAGACGCCCGACGGCCAGAGCTACGAGTTCACCGGCAAGGCGTTCGTGCTGGCGACGGGCGGCTTCGGCTCCAACGTCGAGATGCGCATGAAGTACAACCCCGACCTGGACGAAGGCGTGCACTCCACGGACACCGTGGCCACGACCGGTGACGGCATCACGATGGCCGAGGGCATCGGTGCCGGCTTTGTCGGTATGGACTGGATCCAGACCTACCCGACGTGCGACCCGGTGACTGGCGCGCTGCTCTACATCTATGACATGCGCCTTGACGACCGCGGCATTCTGGTGAACGAGGAGGGCGACCGCTTCGTCGAGGAGCTCGAGCGCCGTGACGTCATCTCCAACGCTATCAAGGCTCAGACCAACGCGTATGCCTACCTGTTCTGGGACGAGAAGGGCGTCGAAGAGACGAAGCTGTTCGACAATCACCCCGGCGAGGTCAAGATGGGCTACGACACCGGCACCCTGTTCAAGGGCGACACGATCGAGGAGGTCGCCGAGGCTGCGGGCGTCGACCCCGCCGAGCTCGCCAAGACGGTCGCGCACTGGAACGAGATGGCTGCCGCTGGCAAGGACGACGACTTCAACTACCGCTCGACGATGAACACGTTCGAGACGGCGCCGTACTATCTGGGCCGCTGCGTCCCGTCGGTGCACCACACGATGGGCGGCGTGCACATCACGACCGACGCCCAGGTCGTGCGCGAGTCTGGCGAGACGATTCCGAACCTGTTCGCGGCCGGTGAGGTCACGGGCGGCATCCACGGCACGAACCGCCTCGGCTCCGACGCTATCGCCGATGTCATCACGTTCGGCCGCATCGCCGGTGCCAGCGCTGCCGAGCTGGCGTAAAGCCAGAAGCTGGCGCGATATAGAGCGCTAACGAAGGGCGCCCGCAGGTCTGAAACGACCTGTGGGCGCCTTTTTGCATGGCGAGGGCCGTGCGGCGGCCAGGAATCGCGCTCGTGTATGGGGGCTCCCGGCGGCTGGAGGCGTGCGCTTTCGGGGGAGCCGGAGCACCGACCGCCCTACCTGCGGTGATGCGAGTGACTTGCGAGTGAGCGTGGCCTGTCGGCGCCCCGGGCTTCTGCTCGCGGGAAGCGGGCCCGTACACGAGTGCCATTCCTGGCCGCGGAACAGCCGTCGACTGACAAAAACGGGCTTGCGGGCAGGGCGGGAGGTGGCGCGCGCCGCCGCGCAGTGGCTGGCGGAGCGCCCGGCGGCGCCTGCGGGTGGGGCGCTCGGGGATGCGAGGCTATGCCATGGCGGCATCGATGCGGTGGATCGCGTCGACAATGATGGGTAGCGCCGGGTTATCGCTGGAACTTGGGTAGATGGCGTAGGCGATGACCTGGTAGTCTGCCTCGGTAAGGCGGACCATCTGTTGATGGCGCCATCCCAGCCGGATGCTCGACATGTAGTCTGCGTAGCTGCGCTCGGTGAAGAATGCCACGCTGTCGGGGTTCATGCCCGAGAAGTACTCGAAAAAGTGTTCGCTTGACGAGTCGCAGTAAACGCTTTCGGTCTGCAGATCGATGCCCATATCCGCAAAAAGACGCTTCACTGCCAGCGGGAATGCGCCCTGATCGGTATCGGTTGGCATGGCTAGCCGCCAAAGGGCGACGTCGCGCAGCGTGGGATGCTCGACGTCGAGCAGGGGGTGGCCAGACCGCGCTCCAAAGACCAGGGGCGAGACGTCGGAGGAAAGCCGCAGATAGGTGAGGTCTGGTTGGCGTTCGAGGAATTCCTGCCCATCGACGGTAACGGTGCGCACAAAGCCTACGTCGATCTCGCCTGTGGCGATGAGGTGGGCATCGTCTTCGTTTACGCGGACAAAGCGCACGTCGATCTCGGGGTGGCTTGCGGCCATTTCGTCAAGTAGGCCAGCGAAGATGCTGGTGAATGAGCCGGTGCCATAGTCGCGGATGCGCACCTGGGCAGAAGGTCGAGAGCTCAAGCTGTCAAGCTCGCGCATCATGCGCTCATAGGCTGAGATGATGTCGTTCGAGCCGCGTAGAAACACCTTGCCCGCCGGCGTGAGCGTAAGCGGTGTCGTGCGATTGACGAGTTGCCGTCAATTGTCTGAGCGACAACGGTTGCGGTGTCGGCGTCGTAGCCCATCTGGGCAGCCAGATCCTCGATCGTGTCGGCTGTGATGATCCAGCCCTTTGCAATCTCCTCGGAGCTGTCCGCCGACCAAGTCTGATTGATGGGGCCGAGATCCTGGATGCTCTGATCCCACACATCCCAGAACGTGGCGGGCAGACTGGCGTTTCGATACTCGCCGTTGACGTTGACCTTTCCGTGATGGGCGCCTCCGTCAAAGGCGCGGGTGCCGTCGGGGCCGATGTAGAGGCCCTTGCCGCCGCCAAACGCTCCAAAGCCGAACGTTGCCGTGCGGGTCTCCTCGTTGTAGAACTCGCCGTTGTTCGTGACGACGTTGCTCATATGCCACAGCGCGGCGTTGATCTCGAGGGCCATCACGATGCCGTCGCCCTCGTTGTAGTGGACGCTGCCGGTGGACGGCCAGAGCTTGCGCTGCGTGTAATCCTGCTGGATGCGGGGATTCTCCTCGTAGCCTCCGCACGTCAGCACAACGCCGTTCTTTGCACGGATTGCGACGTCCTGACCGGCAACCTGAGCGATGACGCCGTGGACGATCTTGGTGGCCGGGTCCTGGATGAGGTGCTTGGCCGGAGCCTCGTACCATACGTCGATGCTGTCGGCGCGCTGAGTGACGTTGTCCTTGAGGAGGTTGTAGCAGGCGCCGTTGCCGCCGAACGAGTGGGGCGGGTTCATGCCGTTGGAGCCGTCGATCGTGACGGGAACGAACGAGCTGACGCCGGGGAAGTCGGGATACTCGGCGTACTCGAACGGAGTGACTGCCGGGGCGCCGAGTGACTCGAGCCACGCCTTGTTTTCGAGCATGCCGTCGAGGTAGACGTCGAGGATTGCGTCAGAGGGGGAATCCCAATCGCCACGCAGGGCCTCGAAGTAGGTGCGGACGCCCTCCTTGTCCTCGGTCGTGCAGACCCACTGCATGCAGATGTTGGAGTTGCCACCGGCATAGCCTTCGGGAGCCTTTTCAAGCAGCAGGACCTTGGCACCCTCGTCGGCGGCCGTGATTGCCGTGGCCGCGCCAGCGCCGCCGAAGCCGACGACGATAACGTCATACTCGGCGTCCCAGGAACGCGTGAGCTCGAAGGCATCGGCGTCTGCGGAGGCTTCGGAGGCGGAGGAACCGGTCTTCTCGCTGGCGTGGGCGGCGGCCGGCGCGAGGGCGGCAGCGCCTGCGATGCCGGTGGCGACGGCCCCGGCGACGAACGAGCGACGGTCGAGCGATGAGCTGGCGATGTTCGATGCCATGTGCGGATTCCCTTCCTTGCGACTGGGGCGCGTGGATTGCGATGAGAGGATTGCGTGGAACCGTCGCGATGGCAGTGTCACGCGGCCTCCTCTTGCTGCCGGCCCCTTTTCCGGCGCGCGCCTCGAGTCGCACGATACCTCCGTGGGTCTCCGTGACCCAAACACGTCATGCGGGGGCGCTGGCTACGCAGGCTGCGTGGGCGTATCGCATAAGTTGCGTAATACTCACAACGAATGCAAGTGGGGCGGAGGTGCCGAAAAATCCCTAACGAAACTGCCGAAAACGACCTAATGGAACTGCCGAAAAATCCCTAACGAATGTGCCGAAAACGCCCTAATTGACGGTATACTTGCAGGTAGAAACTCATGAAAGGAACCTCATGGCTTTGACGCCTCAAGGATACCGATTGCGTTACGTCGACAGAGAGATCGAAAGGTCCCTCCGTGTCTTTGGCGCCGTTTGCGTTGAAGGCCCCAAGTGGTGCGGAAAGACCTGGGCATCGCTCAACCATGCCCAGAGCGTGTTCTATGTTGGGGATCCGTCAGGTGGATTCCAGAACAGGGATATGGCAGAGCTTGATCCTCGGCTGGCTTTGTCGGGTGACGAACCTCATCTTATCGACGAGTGGCAAGAGGTTCCTCCGCTTTGGGATGCCGTGCGCTTTGAGGTTGATCGCACCCAGCGCACGGGAAGGTTCCTGCTCAGCGGCTCGTCGACCCCTCAGTACAAAGGTGTGATGCATAGCGGGACGGGAAGAATCGACACCATCCGGATGCATCCCATGTCCCTGTACGAGTCGGGCGATTCAACGGGCGATGTCTCCCTGGCGGGCATGTTTGAAGGTCCCATACAGGCTCTTCGGACGGGAGATGTCCCACTGGAACGTCTTTGCCATCTTATCGTGCGTGGCGGGTGGCCGGGCAACCTCCAGGCTCCTTCTGAAGGAGAGGGGGTCGTCCCTGCTGGCTATCTACGCCAGGTTATTGAGCAGGATGTGGGGAGGATTGGCGATAGGGAGCATGATCCGCGTAAGATGGGCCTGCTCGTTCGTTCCTTAGCACGCAACGAGAGTACGTTGGCGAGCAACGCAACGCTGCGCCGTGACATGCGGGAATTTGATGACGAGACGCTGGCCGAGGATACGGTTGCCGAGTATCTCGAGGCTCTATATCGGCTATTCGTCATTTATGACCAGCCGGCATTCAATCCAAACATGCGCTCGTCCGTGCGTGTCGGAAAGAAGCCCAAGCGCCATCTTGCAGATCCCTCCCTTGCTGCTGCGGCGTTGCGTGCCACGCCGTCGCGCTTGATGGGAGATCTCGAGACGCTCGGCTTTCTATTCGAAGCCCTCTGTGAGCGTGATCTGCTTGTGTACATACGGGCGTCAGGTGGTCGCCTTTATCATTACCGTGACGGGAATGATCGCGAGATCGATGCCGTCGTCGAGCTTCCCGATGGCCGTTGGGGCGCAATTGAGGTGAAGCTGGGTGCCAACCAGATCGATGCTGCCGCTGCCTCTCTGCTCAGGATGCGCGATGTTTTCGAAGCGGAGCCGCGGGCCACGACGCCGACCTTTCTGGCCGTGGTGTGCGGCATGAGTTCGTTTGCCTATACGAGGCCCGATGGCGTGATGGTGGTGCCAATTACCGCGCTGCGTGCGTAGGGCCTGACATCGGCATACGCTGGCTATATCAAGACGGCACCTTGGGCAACTGCGGGAGAAATAGAGCGCGCCGCCCGCCCTCAGGAATAACCAAGGGCGGGCGGCGCCTCTAGCGAGGAGCTAGCGGGCGCATGGGGCACTCAGCCGCGCCTCACGCCTACTCGGGTCCCAGGGCTCCAGGGCGCAGCCGTGGCGGGCGGCGATGCGGCCCCAGACCATGTTCTCGGCGTTGCCGCCACCGGAGATGCCGTAGGTGTGCTCCTGGAAGTTGCTGATGGAGCCGGCAGCGTAGAGACGCGGGGTGACCTCGCCCTTGGAGTTTGCCTCCGGACCCAGGCGACCCGTCATGCCGTTGGCGTCGAAGATCGTCCACATTGGCACGCGCTCAAAGCCGCAGATCTCGTCGTTGAACAGCGTGTAGGGGTGCCAGCCGTTATGCGGGTCGAAGCGGCCGTTCTCGTTGGCGAAGCGCTTGCCCGTGCGGTCGACGTTGATGTAAGCGTTGCCCTTCGGCGAGCACGAGATGCCGTATCGCGGTGTTGGCGCGCGGATACAGCCTCGCGCGCGTCTGCGAGGAGCTCTCCATCTCGGAGGGCACGGCCATCTCGCACCGCCGCAACGTCTACGCCAAACTCGGTGTCCACAGCCGCGACGAGCTCCTCGATCTTGTTGACGCTGCCGGGGAGTAGCGGAACGCAATTGCGATCTGCGCGCGCGAGTACCTGGGTGCGCCGCCCGTCCGCGAGGCTTTCGGGGGCGGGCGGCGTCATATTCGGCTGCTCGGTTGGGGGCGCGCCCGTGAGGCGGCGTGGTCTCATGGGCGCGCTGGTCTGTTCGGTGGCTCTTATGCGCCGTAGTAGGCCATGGCCTGCTGGGCGGCGATGCGGCCGGTGACGGTGCCCATGCACAGCGACGCGCCGCTCACGGCGTAGCGCATGTAGAACAGCTCGGCGTTGGCGATGGTGCCGGCGGCGTACAGGCCGGGAATGGGCGTGCGCTCGGCATCGAGCACCTCGGCATTCGTGCTGATGGCCAGCGCGCCAAACGAGTCGTTCGTGTTCGGCGTGATCTGGATGGCGTAGAACGGCGCCTGCTCGATGCGCTGCAGGTCCTCGGGCTTCTTGTGGAAGTCGGTATCCTCGCCGGCGTCGCACAGCTCGTTGTAGTGCTCGATCGTCTTCATAAGCGGGTAGGTGGGCAGCCCGGTCTGCTCGGCCAGGTCCTCAAGGGTATCGGCCTTGTTGACGACGCCCAGCTCGACGCCTTCCTCCATCAGCGTCATACGATTCTCGGGCTGCTGGGAGTCACAAATGATGAAGAACTGCTTGCGGCCGCTCTGGACGAACGGCGTGAAGTAGTCGAACTGGCTGGTCATCGACTCGTTGGCGCAGCGATAGGCCAGGTCGGTCACGAAGACGCCCGTGTTCACCATGCGCAGCACCGAGTGCGGGTCGTTGAGCATGAGCGGCTCCTTGCCCACAAGGTGGATCTGCGACAGGCCGCCCTTGAGCAGAATGAGCGCGCCAGCCTGACGCGCGAGCTCGATACCGTCGCCGGTGTTAGCCGGGCTCGAGAACGTGTGCCAGCCCACGGTGCCCGGGGCGTACATCTGCTTGGACCAGTCCTGCCCGTCGAAGCCACCCGAGGCGAGCACGACGGCCTTGGCTGAGATGACGTACTCGGTTGTCCCCTGGCGAGCCACGACGCCGGCCGCCTTGCCGTCCTCCATGGTGATCTCGACGGCGCGTGTCTCCATCATGAGCTCGGCGCCGTGCTCCTGGGCAACGGCCGTAAGCGCGTCGACGAGGCCCGAGCCGCCGTTGGTGGAGACCATGGAGCGGTCGGAGACGCCCTCGCCGGGCTTCTTGTCGAAGTCGCAGCCGTTGCTGACGAGCCAGTCCATCGCCTCACCGCCGCGCTCGGCCACGAGCTGGCAGATCTCCTTGTTGGCGTCGCCGTCGGACTGGTCGAAGTAGAACTGGGCGATCTCGTCGGCCGTGCCGTAATCGGTGTAGCCGAGCTCATCCTGCTTCTTGGAACCGCAGCAATAGAAGTTGCCCGTGCAGATGGACGAGTCGCCGCCCGTGATGTCTCGCTTCTCCAGGACGATGACCTTGGCGCCGGCCAGTGCCGCCTCGGCGGCGGCGCTCATGCCCGCGATGCCCGAGCCGATGACGACGATGTCGGCTTCTCTCGTCTCGGAGGCCTCGGCTGGGATCTCGGCGGCGGCGTAGATGGTGTCGGGCTGGGCGGCGGCAGTGTCGGATGCGGCCGAGGTGGATTTGGCGGTCTCGCTGGCCTGGGCCATGGCCGGGGCGAGCGAGGCGGAGGCGAGGGCGGTGGCGCTGGCGGCCGCAACGCTGCCGGCGACGAAGGACCTGCGCGAGATGACGTGACGTTCCATGGTGGGTTCTCCTTTCGAGTACGTGTTGTGGGCAGCGGAACGTGGCCTGGCAGGCGCGTCCAGCCTGTGCGGTGGGACGCGCCTGGGCGCGGGCCTGCTGCCCCGTGCGGACGCCTTGCAGCATGGCAGGGGCGTGATGCGCGAGGCAGCGCCAAAGTGGGTGGTATGGGCGCCCGGCTGGCCTGCCGTTGCTCGAGGAGAGCCCGGCCAAAGTGGAGGGTTGACGAGGATGGTGGGTCTGCGAACTGGGGTTTGCGAGAGGGGATGGCGGGAGAGCTGTGCTCGGGAATCGAGGTTGCTCCGCGAGCTTCGGGCGGTCTAGCCCTGCTTTCCCCACGTCTCAACGCGATCAATGAGATCCTGCTTGTTAGCGGCGCCGGCCTTTTGATAGACGCCGTGGATGTACCCCTTCACCGTGTTGGGCGAGATGCCAAGCTCCTCGGCGATGTAGGTGCGCGTGCGCCCTTGGCAGATCAGCACGAGCACCTCGGCCTCGCGTTGCGTTAGGCCGTGGGCTTCAGCAAACAGCTGCGAAGAAGAGGGGGCTGGTGGTTGTGATTTCGCTTGTGTGTCAACGACAGGTGGGTATGTCGTTTGCCAGAGGGAGGGGTCGGGCGCGCTGCTGTGCCGATCGCCAGGGAGGGCGGTTGTCTTCGGCATGTCCCCTCGGCTCGCATACATCGCCTCGTTATTGAGGTCCGTCGTGTCGGTCGGGATCGGGTTAGTGCCCTCACTTTGTTTCGCGCTGTCAGCTATCGTGCCGTGCTGCTCGATTAGGCGAACGATGGCGGGGCTTATGGAGAGCACGAAGAGCGAGACGAGCGCGATGGCTGTTAGCCCTGCGCTTGGGTTGCTTGTAGAGAGCGCGTTGGCTCCCATGAGGACGCCGGCAAGGACGGCCGCGGCTCCTAATCCAAGTGCAAGGCTCGTCAGCGCCGTTCTCAGCGAGGGGGATGGGAGCTCCAGGTTTCCTACTTGGGAACGAACGTGCATACCGATCAGGTAGAACGCAATAAACACGAGCGTCACGGCGACGGTAAGAACGGCGGGAGATGAGAGAAAGGGAAGCGCAACAAGCGTAATGGCTACGATGGGAAAGAGCACCCAATAGAGATCGATGGCCTGCCGAGCTGATGGGCGGCGCGTCGTCAAAAGCATGAACCCGGCAGCGATGGCGATGCCGACGATGGCCTGGGCCTCGGTAAGGGCGATGTTGCGTTCGGCAAGGGCGCTGGCCTGGCTGACGGCGCCGAACACGAATGAAAAGACGATGAGGAGCAGCGTTGCTTTGACGAAGTTCGCTGCTGTTGCGGGCCGTGGGCCGTCGGGAGGCTCCTCGTTTGAGGGGTTGTTGGCATGGTCGGGTGTCATTGGGATGCGGATGCTAAGCAGGGCTGCCAAGAGGAGGATTGCTAAGGCAAAGCCCAGCTCGATCGGTCCTGTTGCGACGAAAATGACGCTTGCGATAATAGCCCCAACAAAATAAGAGAGCGCGATGGCACGTGCGTGGGGAACTGCCGCTGTCTGGTACGCAAGTCGTTCGAGCCAGGAGAGTTCTGCTGTGGCGAGGCCGACTCCGATGAGCAGGGCCATGGCGATGGTCTGGAGCAGGCCAAGATCGAATGCATCGATCTGGCGTAGTAGCATAAGTGCATTTCCCAGAAAGGCGCAAAGCAGGCCGATGGGGAGGCGTAGATCTTCCGCGCCGCGCCTCGACTGTTTTGTACGGCGCTGCCGGCGCGTGTCGTGGTGGTCGGATATCGCGGTGGCGCCGCAGACGATGGCGTGTGCCAGCATCGTGAGCGCGTACGCCGCGAAGAACATGAGCCCAAACGAATCGCCGGCTCCGTGCGATAGGCTCATGGCCTGCAGATATGTGCTCGAAATCATCAGTGGGAACATCAGCCCGCACACGATGCCGTATCCGAGGGATGCGCGCAGCACCTGTTTCACGTCGCCTGTCCCCCTCGCCACGCCATGGCCGTCCTGATCCAGTTGCCATGATACCTGCTACGCGGATGAGCGACGGGCGCGCTGCGGGGCGGGGTTTGCCGCATTGCCGAGCGCCGCTTCTCTCTCGACGATGTCGATGACGTCCTGTTGAGAATGCACTCCCAGTTTTGCATAGACGTGCTTGGCGTGCGTCTTGACGGTGTTGTACGAGAGACTCAACTCATCTCGAATGTGGTATCCGTTATGACCTCGGGCGAGCAAGCCCAGTACCTCTTGCTCGCGAGCGGTTAATCCATACTGGGTGGAGAGCCTCTGGCAGGCGCTATCCAGCGGCTTACGCCGCTCCTCTGCGGAGTTGGGTAGGGGCATGGGCCCGGCGGGTTCCACCGCGTGGATCGTGGCGGCGAATGAGAACGTGCGCAGACCGGTAAGCGCATAAGCGAGCATGAACAACACGACGCAGCTGGTCAAAACTGCAGCGATTTGCGGCTGGTCAACGAGCAATGTGTTGCAGAGATTTCCGATGCCGCCTCCGATGAGCGCGCCGGTGTCGTTCGCGAACTCCCCGCATGCTAATACCATCATCGAACCTGCTGGGTTCCGTGCGCATAAGGAGGAAAGCGCCGCCCATGCAAGGACGCTAAACGCAAGGCGGCCTGCATACAGGAAAGCGTTCGCGACGCCCACTCCTAGCCCCGTGATGGGAGCGGCTAGGAATCCGGCTGCAACCAAGAGAATCGAGGTCGTGAACAGGGCGTCTTCGCGCCTGGAGGGGGCCAGCAGGAATAGTGTCACACTGCCGATGAGCATGAAGATGCTGAGATTGCTCGTGAGCGGCGCAAGGGAGTCCATGCGCAACACGGAGCCGAATCCGACCGCTACCGAGAAGATGAACATGAGCAGGAACACCTGATTGTTAGGGAGAAGAAATGACCGGGGATTCGTAAGTGCTCGCACCTCAACGCCGGGGCTTGAGGCGATGTCTTTGATCGTCTGTTCGGCGGTCTCCCACGTAGGGGCGATGCAGACGATCGTGAGCAGCGCATCGAGCAGCACCGAAATGCGAAAAGCTGGTGCCGGCGCAACCGTTGCGATACATGTGGCCAGGATGACGGCGGCTGACGTGGACGCTGCCACGAGACGGGTATTGGTGATCTTCGAGAGTGATATGCCGATGAGATAGAACCCGAAAATGAGTCCTGCCCGCCGAGCGGCGAGGCCCAATAGGATGGCGTGCGGCGTAGCCGGTTCGATTTCGAGAAGCGTGGCTCCCGTCGCGCAACAGAGAATCGTGCAAATAAGCAGGGGCCTCGGCTGAAGAAGGCGGGGTGCCCGTAGGGCCGCGAGAAGGATGCCGACTTCGGCGAGTGCCCCTATGATCGATTGTGCCTCAGACGCGAACGGGAGGATCGCACGCGCGTATGAGAGGATGCCATGTCCGGCGAGCCAGAACTGATACGTCTGGGCTGTGATGGCTATGGCGCACATCAGGGCGAGGCGTCTGTCTGCTCGACGGGATAGCACGGCGGCTTTGTTGTGCGATGTCACGTGCCCCCCTGTCGTTCGACTGCGTGACCGTCTCATTGTAAGACGCTGCGTTCTTGATCGTCACCCGCCGGGAACACCTCCGGGTTTTTGTTTGAGCGCAAAGACACGGGGGGCAGAAACGAGCTCAAGCTGGCCCTCTGTGGTTGACATTGCTTTTTAGTCTGTCTACCTGCAGAAATAAGGAAATACCACCGTACGGGTGAGGGAGTTTGAGGACGAGGGATATAGCGTCTTGTTCGTAGCACATGCCATTCAGGGCCATTCGGTATGGCATGCACGCTAATTGCGGTTGCAAGAGACACGTACTGGAAACTGTGAAAAGGGGGTCACAATGAGTAACACGACGACGCGCAGGGGTTTTGTCAAGGGTGCTGCGGTGGGCGCTGCATGCGTGGCTGGTATGGGCATCGCCGGGGTGGCGGGTGCCAACGAGAAGGCTGTCTCTGGCGAGAAGGATAACCCTGAGTTCGAGATGGCGGATATGGTCGACACGTATACGCACGCGACGGACTCGATGTCGAAGGCCGTGCTTGAGGGCGAGCAGTTTGAAGCGGCCCTGCAGTTCCTCGCCGATTCCTCGCATTACCTGTATATCAACCGGGCAACGCCGTACTACGGCAACTACACTCTGTACCCTGCCACGGGCTTTGATACGGATTGGCGTTCTCCGCTGAATGGGCGCGTGTATCGCGGTCCGTATTCCGACCCGATCACCCGATCTGTCCTGTGGCTCACGACGAACCCCAACGGGTCGGCAAATGTCTCCATCGGGTCATACTGGGGAGCCATTCCGCCGAATACGGAGCTTGCAATTGAGAATCACGAGCTTGAGGGGTATGAGCCTTCCGATAAGTGGCAGATCGTGTGCTATATGGCGCCGGGCCAGACCGTTGAAAACTTCATTCGTAACGGCCGCGGCTCTCTCGCGATTGACGGTGCGCTCGTGAGTCACTACGGTCTGTCGGAGGCATGGGAGGGCCGCAACGTCCTCAATGTTGAGGTTAAGCTTGACCACTATATCCGTCGTGAGGTGGCTCCTCAGGACTACTACGATGGACTCATGCCCACGACGACCACGTGGCTTGTTGGCGGCGTGTGGTCGTCTGTCCCGGGCTGGGGAGAGGATGCTGGCGAGGATCAGTACCGCTCGATTGAGCAGTTCTGGGGTTGTGCGACGGGTGATGCTGCGGCGCTGAACTTCACGACGGACGAGGAGCGTAGCGCCTATATCGAACGTGCGAATGCCGATGCAAACCTGCTTGCCGCTCTCAAGGGGTCGCTCAACTACATGTACTTCGATGTCATGCAGATCGTGAACGTCACGCAGGAGATCGGCCTTGATTTCGAGCAGCCGGCCGGCAAGGTCAATGGTCTGGACATGGATGGCGATGGTCTGCTGGACAGGTATCCCGAGGGCGAGGACCAGGCTGGCGAAGTTATTCTCCAGAACGCGTACGGCAAGGATGTCTACACGCTTCCCGATTGGGCGTACGATCTCGACTTCAATCTGGGCTGGTGGCGCGCACTGGATGGGAGCATTATCGATCCCGACGGCAACAAAATCATTGGCGCCAATCCCGATGGCACGTATGTGCTTGAAGGCGAGTAATGGCGGGCTGATCTAAGGGGGATGGCGACGCGATGACGCCTCGGGGCTGCGGTGCTTATGCCTGCGGCCTCGAGGCTATTTGCGTGCGCCGCCTATTCCGCGGCGCCTTTGCATCGCAGAGTTTTCTCAATACTGAGAGCGTTTTGCACATTGTCTCGTGCCACACGCGCTGTCGTTCGTTTTCTTGCCAGAGCATGTCGATGAGTTCAGGTGCATCGTGAATCTTGCTTATGAGGGTCTGTGCATCTTGAACAGAAAACCCCGCATTTTTGAGCATATAGCAGGCGGCGACACGAAAAACGTCGTCGTTTGAGTACGAACGATAGCCGGTCTCGGGATCACGCCCTGGCCGTACGAGCCCGATCTGCTCGTAGTAGCGCAGCGTCCCGCGAGATATGTCAAGGACGTTCAGAAGCGTTGCGATGGTGTACGTTTTCCCCTGCGCGCTTTCCTGTGGCATTGCGGATATCCTGACCGTCGCCTGCTGTGCCATTTCCTCAGAAGTATAGGGCACCCCGCCATGGTATGGCGAGGTGCCCCTCTCGGCTAAGTGCGTGGTGGAGCTTGCTCGCGTCGTTTGCGGGACTACTTAATGCCCGTCGCCGCGTTTGTGCCGGCTATTTGGCCAAATACCAGACACTCAGCGACGTTGCCACCGCCCTGATAGTAGTACGCGTTGACGCCGCCGAGCTCTCCGGCGGAGAACAACCCAGGGATGGGATTGCCATTTGTATCGATAACCTGCGCTTTTGCGTTACGGCGTGGTCCGCCCTGCGTGTTCAAAACTGAGGGCTGCAGAGGCAGGGCGTACAGCGTCCCCTCAAACGCGCGCATGCTCTCGGGATCGCGGTCGAACTCGATGTCCTCGCCGTTTGCGGCATAGCTGTTGAAGCGCTCGATCGTGCGACTGAGGATTCCTGGGTCAGCACCGATCTTGCTTGCGAGATCTGCGGCGTCGGCGGCAGACACAATGACCTCGTCAACGTTGATGGGCATGTGGCCGTTTTCTTCGAGTACGGTCTTCTGCTGCTCGTCGAACACGGCCCAGGGGCGATAGCTCTGGTTGGGATCTTCCAAATGCCGTGGCTGTATAGGTGGCCGTGACGGTCCGTCTGGTCTTCTCGCAGGAAGCGCGACCCGTCTTCGGCAACGCAGATGTACGCTCCCTTGACGGATGGCTTGTAGCGCGCGGCGAGCATGAGGATTGCGCGCTCACCCTCCTCAACTTTGTATTGGTTGCCTCCGAGCATGCCAAGGCTTTCATAGTTGTGCATATGCCACAGGTCGGCTCCGACTTCCTGGGCCATACGAATGCCGTCGCCGAAGTTGTGGATGCCTCCCAGCGGTGCCAGTCGCGGACAGCCAAGATAATCCTGGATCATCTGCTTGTTGCATTCGAAGCCACCACAGGCAAGGACGACGCCTGAAGCGCCAATGCGCAGCTCCGCGCCTTCGTGTTCGATGATAACGCCTGTAACGGTCCCCGTGCTGCCATCTTGAATGAGGTGAGTTGCGGGCGATTCGAGCCAGACGGTGATGGCGTCATTTGCCTGGACATTTTCCTGGACGACGGGATAGAACGCGCCGTCAAAGTACGCGGGGTGCATGGTCACGGCGTCAACGGTGGTCGCGCCTTCGAGTTCGGGGTATTCGGGGCAGATGGAAGCAAAGGAGCGCTTGATTTTCTGGGCGTCCGTTTCGTCGTTGCCGCCCTGTCCGGCTTCGCCCTCTGCCGTTGCGGCAAACTCGCTCCAAATGCAGGGATCTTCGATACCCATGCGCTTGAAGATGTCGGGCACGCCCATGATGCCCGCGACGTAGGCGTCTAGCACATCGGAATCCTGGTCCATGTGCCAGCCGAGTGCGTCGTAGTAAGAACGAAGCTCTGCCTCGTTCTGGCCGTAGACGACGATTTGGGCGCAGAAGCGGGAGTTGCCGCCCTCTTCGCCTTCCGGAGCTGAGTCTACGAGCAGTACTTTCTGGGCTCCGGCGTCGGCAGCAGACAGGGCGGCCATTGCACCTGCGAATCCGTAGCCTATGACTACGACGTCATAGCTATCGTCGAATGCTTGCGCGGCATCTGGCTCTTTTTCAGAAGCAAGCGCCGTTGTGCCCAGAGCACCGGCTGCGATTGTGGCGGCGCCAGCTACAAATGTTCTGCGCGAAACTCGAGATGCCATGTTGGCCCCCTTCCGATGCCGACGCCCCTTTGACGTCGGCCGGGTCCGAGTATGGGGCGGCCATAGTGGCCGAGCGGAAGCGGGTGGGGGCGGGCTATTATGGCCGGGCTAAAGGTTGGGGCCAGACTTAAGCGCAAGATCTGTTTTCTCGTGCGGGGGATTTCTGGGACCTGCGTGTTCGAGGGTGTTTTTGGGACAAGAATCGGTCTGGTGAATGGGCTCTCCTGATTGCGGCGGGCTTGCGATTTCGCGTGGCTGTTATTGCGGCGCATTTACCTGCGGCAACGTCAGGGCCGAGGCTCGCGGCGTTGCCGTCGGAAACAGGCTCGGCCCTCGCTGCGGGCGCGGTCCATACACGGGCCCGATTCCTGGCCGTCTGGCGCCCGGTTTTGTGCGAAGACTCCCTTGGAGGCGAGCTCTGCATGCTGCCGCGGGCCCGAATGAGGACGGTAGACATCCTGATAGCGAGGCCTGCCTATTCTTCGTGGATGCGGGTGAGTGGCTCCTCGCGAGGGTGACGCCGACCTTGCGATACATGTTGCGGACATGGGCGCGTACGGTGTTCTCCGATATGCCGAGCGCGCCGGCAATATATGCGTAGCTATGTCCGATATAGCATTAAATCGTACACGCAAAGCGCCCGCACCACCTCTAACCAGATGCTGCGGGCGCTCCTGTTTTCCGGATCTATCGGGATGCGCGGCGCCGCGGGGTCGTGCGCCCGCGGCGCCGGCGGCTGGCTACTCCGCGATGCCCAGCATGTGGTGTACGGCGACCCAGCTCATGACGATGCCGGCTCCGATGGTCATGCCGCCGCCGCAGTAGGCGCCGCCCGATACGCCGGCCGAGCAGTTGCCGACGGCGTACAGACCGGGGATGGTCTCGCCCCACACGTTGACGATCTGCGAGTTCGCGTCAACGAGCAAACCGCCGTTCGTGCCGCAGGTGCCCGGCACGTAGAGCGCGCCGTAGAACGGGGCCGTCGCCACGGGGCCGAGGCTCATGCTCGGCAGGTCGCGCCCCGACGTCATGTCGGCCGACGTGTTCTGGTCGTATGCCTTCTCGCCGCGGTGCCACTGGGGGTCGGCGCCCTTCTCGGCGTTCGCATTGAATGCCTCGACCTCGGCCGTCAGTCCCTCTGGGTCGATGCCCAGCTTCTCTGCGAGCTCCTCCAAGGTGTCGGCGCTGACGACGTACTCGGGCATCGGGTCGCCCACGGCCGC
Source organism: Coriobacteriia bacterium (assembly GCA_018368455.1). Lineage (NCBI taxonomy): Bacteria > Bacillati > Actinomycetota > Coriobacteriia > Coriobacteriia bacterium. Next base: position 10,548 of record JAGZEG010000002.1, on the reverse strand, counting down.
CTGGCCTGGCAGCGTGAAGTACTGCGTGAACTCGGAGTCGCAGATGAAGTAGGCGGGCAGGTTACGGTACTCCTGCAGTCCGGTGTCCCACTCCTCCCACGCTCGGTTGAAGATGGCGTAGGCGCTCGACTCGTTGCCGAAGCGCTTGCCGTACTTGTTCACGACGATGGCGTTGGGCTTCGTCCGGTACATGAACCAGTCGTTCGTCCTGAAGTCGGTCACCATGTCGGCGCTGGGATCAAGCTCGCCGTCGTAGAAGCACGGCAGGCCCCAGTTCGTGTCCATGTGAGCAAGGTCGGCACCGACCGCCATGCCCATGAGATGACCGTCGCCGGTGTCGCCCATGGAGGCGTTCGTGACGTAGGGGCGGTTCGGCTGGAACGCCTTGATCATTGCGAGGTTGTGGTCGAAGCCGCCCGTGCCGAGGATGACGCCCTTCTTGGCGTGAACGCGCAGCTCAGCCCCATCCTTCGTCGTGGCGAGCACGCCGACGACCGCCCCGGTCTCGTCGGTGACAAGCGAGGTCGCGGGCGTTTCGAACAGGACCTCGACGCCCAGGTCGTTCGCGATCTGCTCGGCATGGCTCCACAGATTGCCCTCGTCAAACTTGACGAATATGGTGCGGCCGCCGCCGAGGCTGCCCTCGTAGGCGTCGAAGTAGTCGCCACCGTTGGGCCCGCAGTACCACTCCCAGTCAAAGGTGTCGTGCGTCCACTGGACGAACTTGGGCGCGGCGTCGAGGTAGGCGAGCGCGACACTCTCGTCAACGCGGCCGCCCGTCGTCTTGAGCATGTACTCGCGAGCCATCTCGGGCGTGTCCTCGACGCCCGCGTCGGCCTGGCAGTATGCGCAGGGCACCCAGCTGCCGCAGCCCGACGTCGCCGACGTGCCGCCCCAGACGCCGCTCTTCTCGAGCAGGATGACGGACTCGGCGCCGAGGCTCATGGCGGAGATGGCGCCCATGGCGGCCGTGCCCGAGCCCACGACGACGATATCGGCCTCCTTGTCCCACGGCGTCTCGCCGGCGGATGCCGGGGACGCGGCGCCGGCGAGCGCGGCGAGGGTGACGGCGCCCGTTCCGACGACGGCTGACGATGCGAGGAAGTCTCGGCGGCTCAGTTCCATGGCAGTCTTCTTTCTCTCGATGGTTCCCCTTATGCAGAGCGATGCGGCGCATGCGGCCGACAGCCGATGCGGTGGTCGCTGCTCGGCCCTCCCCAGGGCCATCACCAGCCTATCGCGAACACGGCCGATGGGATACGATGGGATGGCTTGCAATGCGGACCGATTTTCCGTGGGGATACGGGAAAATCGAATGAGCTCACGGGTTTGGTGGGTCGCACGGCATCTGTGGGACGCACGGGTTGCAACGGGGGACGGCATGAAGATCGAAACGCTGGCGGACTTTCTCACCCTTGTGAAGTGTCGCGGCTTCGGACGGGCGGCCCGGCAGCTCTACACGACGCAGCCCAGCTTGAGCAGCCGCATCGCCGCTATGGAGAAGGAACTCGGTTTCGAGGTGGTCGACCGCTCGAGCTCGACGTTCTCGCTCACGCCGGCTGGCTCGGCTTTTCTGGGCTATGCCCAGGCGATTGTCGACGCCTACGGGAAGGGGCGATCCGAGGGAAGGGCTCTCGACAGGGAAGGCTCTCCGCTGCGCGTCACAGGGATAGGGGCGGACTCGCGGGAGTTTCGGCTCGTCTCCGCGATCGATGATCCGGCGTTTGTGTTTGTGGGCAGTGACATGAACACGCCGTTTTTCGACCTGCTGGTGAGCGGACGAGCGGATATCGAGCTGACGCCCGACGTGGCGGCTGTCGAGAGGCTGGGCACGCTTGACCCCCAACACGAGTATGCGACCGTGCCTGCGGGGTATGGCCGCGGGGCCATTGCGATGCAGGCGTCGCATCCGCTTGCTACGCGCGAGGAACTGACGTCGGCCGATCTCGACGGAGCGACGGTGACGATCGGGAGCCTGACGTTCTTCGAAGAGTGGCGCGACGTAATTGGTGCCATGTTGGGTGAGGACGTGCACACGCAGTTCCGGTTGCGCCATGCCGACAACGTTGGGGAGCTTGCCCGGGCCGAGCTGGGAGACACGCTTCACATATGTGCGTTCGAGTCGGTTGAGACGTTCTATGGGCATCGGGACGACATCGTCATAAAGACGACGGTTGACGGGCGGGAGCTGCGCTATCCCCTGTGCGCTGCCTACCGCGCCGACGCGTCCGACGCCCGCATCGCCGAGCTCGCCCAGAAAATCGGCCGGGTGCTGTCTGCCTGCGAGGGGTGAAGTCGCAAGCCGCTTCGTTCGCGCCCAGGGCCCGGCGCGCGCCTTGCGATTTTGATGGCGCGATCGGCACACGCCGCCGCTGCGATGCGCGCCCCGCACGTGCGGCCCCGGATCGCGGCCAAGAAGCGAGCTCGTGCACGGCCCCCTTCGGCGCGTGCCTCCTCGAGGCGGCCTTCGGATGCGGGTGACCTGCGGTTTTACGCGCGCCGCCGTCGGGGGCGGGCGCTCGACCCATACACTAGCACGGTTCCTGGCCGCGAAGGGCCTACACCTCCGCAGGCCGGAACTGTGCGATGAGGTCGCCGAGCTCCTGCTTGGAGTGGATGCCGAGCTTGGCATAGATGCGCTTCGCGTGCGTGCGCACCGTGTTCTCGGAGACCTCAAGCTCGGTGGCGATGCGCGGCACGGTGTCGCCGCGGGCGATGTGCTCCATGACCTCGGTCTCGCGCGCTGACAGGCGATAGTGCAGGCGGATGGCCTCGCACTGCTTCGAGATGCGGTCGCGCATCGGGGCGTGGGGCGCATCGGAGGGTGTGCCGACCTCGGTGGCCGCGGAAGCCGGAACTTCCTCGCGGGTTTTGCCGCCGCCGCGGGCGCTCCTGGTCTCGCGCAGCGGGGCGAGCGAGAGGAACTCGGCCTCGTCGCCCGCTGGCTCGCTCATGGCGCGCCGCCCGCCTGCGCAGATGAGGTAGAGCGCCATGCCCAGGGCACAGGCGCACAGCAGCGCCGCCAGCGCGATCTGCCCCTGCCCTCCGCCCGCCGCGCCCAGCGCACCTGCGGTGCTCGTAACGCCCGCCGCGCCCGCGCCGCCCGCTGCGAAGGCGCTCGCGGAGCCGACACTGCTCGCCGCGCCTGCTGCACTCGCGGCGCTTCCCATGCTGATGCCGCCTGCCGCGGGGGCGCTTGCGGAGCCCATCACGCTCGCTGCGATGCCGCCGACCCCGGCCGCGCTGGCCGATCCGCCCGCCACGCTCCCAACACCTGCCGCACCCGTTGCCCAGCCGCACAGCAGTCCCAGGCACTGCAGCACCGTCGCGATGCCGCCGCACAATCCGTAGACGAAGGCCGCATCCACGCCGCGATCGCGCGCGGCTTGCAAACACTGCACGATGAGGATCATCTGCGCAAACGCGAACAGCATGTGCACGAACCCGGCGAACACGTCCAGGTACGTCCGGCTCAGAAACGGCAGCAGCGCCAGCGCCGCTATGAGCGCGGGAAAGGCAACGCGCATGGCTCGGCTCGTGCTGAACCGAAACGAGAAGCGCCTCCACAGCACGATGAGTGCTACGGCCGACACGAGTGACCCGATCATCGATGTGACGTTGACAACCTGCCCCACGTCGACGTTCTCGATGGCGATCGCCCGCACGACGCCGGCGACGAATCCCAGGCTGCCCACGGTGAGCCCGCTGCGCCAGTAGTCGCGCACGACGCGGGCGTACACGCGGGGGTGCTCGCGAGGCGACTCGTCGGGTAGTCCCCCGCGTGCATGGGCGTCACGGTAGCTCAGCGCGAGCGCCGTCCCGCACAGCGGCAAAAAGACGAGCGGCACGAGAAAGGCCGTCACCGACAGTGGGCACAGGCACAGCAGGAAATAGATGAGCGCCGACGCCCCCGTTCCCGCGATCGTGAGCATCGTGGCGCGCTCGGAGTCCTGCGAGGCGAGCACGCGCTGCCAGACGAGCATCATGCCGGTGCTTCCCACGCCGAGCAGCACGCCCGACCCGATGACAAGCCACAGCGCGTATGGGCGCACATACATGGCTGCGATGAGCGCGCACGACCCCAGCAGCATGGGGACGGTGCCCATGTGAGGTAGGACGCGGTTTGTCCAGCGCGCAAAGAAGTAGGAACTCAGCACCGCCGCGCCGTAGGCGAGGGCGCTGGCGATCGTCTGCGCGGAGAAGAACGACACCGTGACGGCCGAGATCTGGAACTCCGGGGGCAGGAAGGGAAAGACGCCGCCCCATACTGACGTGGCGTTGACGGCGAGGAATAGCGCGAAACCAAGCAGCGCCGTACGGGGCTGCGCGAGCTGGGCGAGTCTCATGGGGTGGGCCTCCTCTCCAAAGGGTGTCCGAGCTACTGGGATCGGGCGGCTGCGGGGCGGAACCCGCGCGGCCTACGCAAGCGTCAAATACATACGATAGAACTGGAAGCGCACGAGGAACGTGACGACGTACATGAGCGCGATGCCGGCGAGCAGAATGGCCGCCTGGCGTCGCCGCGACCGGAGGGCGCCTCCCGCCGGCGCCTCTCCGCCCATCCGCGCGAGCGCCCATCCCACGAGCGCGCACGCCGCCAGCATTCCGACGCCATAGACGCCCACGAATGCCAGGTAGTGTGGTGCGAAGCTGCCTGCGCTCCCAAAGACGTTGCGCATCCCCGCTGCGACCTGCCATTGCCAGACGAGCACCGCACAGCTCGCCAGTGTCGCGAACACCGATCCTGCCAGCAGAGCTTGGCACTCGCGACGTCGCAGGGGCTCGCTTCCCGTGAGCCCCAGGCAAGCGCAGGCGACGAGTGGCCCGCCGGCTAGCGCGTTCAACAGAAGGCTGACCTGTGCTTGCGGCGTGCTCCACGTGGGGATCGTCGGCATGCAGTACACGCGCGAGGTGCTGACGAGATACGCCACGGCGGCGGCCACGGTGGCGACGAGCCAGATGTTCTCAAGCAGTTTGGGAGGGCGCTTCAGCTGTGCCGCTATCCAGAAGCCACCGGACAGGCTCAGAAAAAGGCCCGTGCAGAAGACCTCGGTCGACAACCCTGCCTGACCCACACGGTTGAAGACATACAGGGCGTTGCCCGGGTTGCCCAGGTGCGTCGCGGACACGACGAAGCCGATCGTGACGAGGGCGAGCGGGACGAACAGGGCGGTGCAGGGCACGGGTGTCCGGCGCGCGCGATCGTCAGCGTGGCTTAGCAGGAAGCGGCTGGCCACGATGGCATACGCGACGGCTGCCGACGGAGCCAGCGTCGTGAACACGACGAGCTCTATGGCGTTGAACGCAAACGTCGCCCCTCCCATGCACCCCTCTCCTTCCGGTGGCCCATCCCATAAAGTCGGATTATCTACCTGCGCAAACGTAGCATGTCACATGGCGCATGTGACAGACGCGCCCTGCCCAGGACGTACAAAGGACACGATGTGCGGGCGGGCGCCCGGGCGGCTTGCGTTGACGCCTTCGGAGGGGTTTCGCCTGCATGGGGAGAAGGAACAGGGGAGAGGAGAGAACCATGGCGTGTGCTACATCGGAGCCGCTGAGCCGTCGCTCGTTTGTGACGTGGGCCGCCGTGCTCGGCGGCAGCTGCGCTCTGGCCGGTGGCGTCTCGCAGGCGGCCCTGGCTGCCGACGCGAAGGCTGCCTCGTCTGCGGCTGACGCTCTGCCGCCGGCGCCCGAGGGCGTGCCGTTTGACTACGACAAGGTCACGTGGGGTGGCTGCCACGTCAACTGCGGCAGCCGTTGCCCGCTCAAGATGTTCGTCAAGGACGACACTGTCGTGCGCGTCGGCATCGATGACGACGGCGGCGACACGTTCGGCCCCGGCGAGATCTACCAGATGCGTTCCTGCGTCCGCGGCCGCACGAACCGCCAGCGCCTCTACAACGACTCGCGTATCCAGACGCCGCTGCGCCGCGTGCCGGGCACGAAGCGCGGCGAGGGCAAGTACGAGGCCATCACCTGGGACGAGGCCATCCAGGAGATCGCCGACGCCATGATCTCCATCAAGGAGAAGTACGGCAACGACGCGTTCTACATCCAGTACGGCACCGGCCAGCTCGGCGGCACCGTCTCCAAGTCGTGGGCGCCCGACAACACGGCGTTCGCCCGCCTGCTCAACTGCTTCGGCGGCTACCTGCGCCACTACTGCGACTACTCCACGGGTCAGATCAACTGGGAGCTGCCGCTGTTCAACGGCGACGCCTACTCGAACAACGAGGTCACCGATCTGGTGAACTCCAAGAACATCGTGCTGTTCGGCAACAACCCGGCCAACACGCGCATGAGCGGCTCTGCCATGCAGTACCTCATCACGCAGGTGCGTCTGCAGAACCCCGACGCCAAGATCGTCGTCATCGACCCGATCCTGTCCGACACGGCCGTCGGCGTCGCCAACGAGTGGATCCCGATTCGCCCGGGCACCGACATGGCGCTCGTGGCCGGTATGGTCCACTACCTTATGGTCAACGACAAGCTCGACCGTGAGTTCATCGAGCAGAACTTCATCGGCTTCTACAGCGCGAACTTCGCCGACGAGGTCAAGCAGGCCGAGCCGCCGGACAATACGTTCTTCGGCTACGACAAGACCGGCTCCATCACGGTCGAGGGCGACATGTCCTACGAGGCTTACCTCATGGGCACCGGCGCCTACGAGGGCACGGGCGTCAAGGACAGCACGTGGGCCGCGGGCATCACCGGCGTCCCCGCCGCGAAGATCGAGGAGCTTGCCGAGCTCTACATCGACGGCCCGACAGCGACGATCCAGGGCTGGGGCCCGCAGCGTCACATGGCCGGCGGCTACAGCGCCCGCGCCATCGGCATGATCGCCGCGCTCACGAAGAACGTTGGCATCTCGGGCGGCGGCACCGGCGCGCGCGAGGGCACGGGCGGCGTCGGCTACCCGATTCCCTCGTCCATCCCCAACCTCGTCGAGAAGAACACCGTCACGACATGCGTCAGCTTCTTCGACTGGTACCACGCCATCGAGGACTACAAGTCGATGAACGACGCCACGTGGGGCGTGCGCAACATCGACAACACCGGCGCGATGACCTACGCCGAGGAGCCGGGCACCGTGGCGCTCAAGGCTCCGATCAAGTTCATCTGGAACTACGCGTCCAACGTCATGATGGGCCAGCACGGCGACATCAACGAGATGCTGCGCCTCTACAACCTGCCTGACGAGGACGACTCCGGCCTGACGATGATCGTGACCGACGACGTCTACATGACGCCGACCGCCATGATCAGCGACATCATCCTGCCCGGTACGACGAGCTTCGAGGAGATGGACGTCTGCACCGGTGGCTCGGCGTGGACGGGCTTCGCGCTGTGCGAGTCGCCGGCCGTCGCGCCGCTGTTCGAGGCCAAGCCGGTCTACGAGGTGTGCTGTCTGCTCGCAGACAAGCTCGGCGTGCTCGACGAGTTCAGCGAGGGCAAGACGCAGGAGGATTGGGTCCACTGGCTGTACGACCAGGCCATCGAGGCCGGCGCCGACCTGCCCGACACGTTCGAGGCGTTCAAGGAGCAGGGCCTGTTCAAGCAGACGGACGACCACACGCCGCGCGTCTACGAGAAGCCTGAGAAGCTCGCGACGCCCTCCGGCAAGTGGGAGGTCTTCTCGAAGCAGGCGTACAACATCTCGAAGCAGTGGGACGTCACGGGCGGCGGCTACCTGCCTGACGACGGCAAGGGCGAGATCCATCCACTGCCGGAGTACTTCGTGGCGCCCGAGGGCGTCGGCGACACGGACGGTGCCGACGAGTACCCGTTCCAGCTCATCGGCCAGCATCAGAAGACGCGCGTCCACTCGAGCTACGGCAACGTCGACTGGATGAAGCAAGTCGCCCCTCAGCAGCTGTGGATCAACGCGCAGGATGCGGCGCAGCTCGGCATCGAGAACGGTGAGCTCGTCGAGGTCTACAACGAGCGCGGCCGCGTGCAGATCACGGCTAAGGTGACGTCGCGCATCATGCCCGGCGTGCTGAGCCTGCCGCAGGGCGCCTGGTACGAGCCGCAGAGCACCGACGCGGACATGGTGGGCAGCTACGACAACGTTGACCTGGGCGGATGCGTCTCGGTGCTCACGAGCGTGCGCCCGACGCCCATCAGCAAGGGCAACGGCGTGCACACGAACCACGCCGCCGTCAAGAAGCTCTAGGCCCGGACCCAGGAGAGGAGGACGACCATGACTCAGTACGGCTTCTATGTGAACACGGAGATCTGCACGGGCTGCAAGGCGTGCATGACGGCGTGCATGGACCGCAATAACCTCGAAGGCACCGAGAAGATCCGCAAGGTGTTCGAGCTAGGCGGCGGCGAGTTCACGACTGACGAGAACGGCGCGTTCACGAACACGGCGTTTGCCTACTACGTCTCGCTGACGTGCCAGCAGTGCGATGAGCCTGCGTGTGTGGCCCAGTGCCCGACCGGCGCCATGCAGAAGCATGCCGACGGCATCGTGCGCTCCGACCACGAGGTGTGCATCGGCTGCGGCGCGTGCGTGATGGCGTGCCCGTACTCGCATCCGTTCGTGAGCGAGACGCTGAAGAAGTCCATCAAGTGCACGCTGTGCTCTGACGAGATCGGTGAGGATGGTGTGCCGCACCCCGCGTGCGCCACGGCCTGCCCCGTGCGCGCGCTCGAGTTCGGGCCGATCGACGACCTGCGTGCTAAGTACGGTGACAATTGCACGATCGCACTGTTCGGCGACGCGACGAAGCCCAACGTCGTCATCAACCCGCACCGCGACTCGGTGAAGGGCGGCGAGGTCGTCAACCCGGCCGAGCTCGGCCTGGCCGACCTGGCGCACCGCTAGGATTGCGCGACTGAGCCCGGGCACCCGCGAGCACGAGGCGGGCGCCCGGGCGTGCACGGGGCGTGCGGGCGAGGTGCGCTGGCGGGTGCGCGTGGCCCGCTGGCGGGGGCTTCGGCGAGGCGCGCGAGCCGGGGTCCTGCGCTCGTGAGGGGGTGCGCAGGGCGCGCGAGGGGCGTGCGCGCAGGGGGCGTGAACGCGCTGGCGGAGCGAGCGTGCGCATGGGCGCGCAATACGTGCGGACCGGAGGTGGGAAGGCCGGGCCGAGGGGCGTGTCGACGGGCGCGTGGCGTGAGCGCGCTGGGCTACCGTGCGTATAAGATGCGCGGCCGAGCTCGGGCACCTGGCCGCGCAGAGATGTGGATGCGGCGTGCTGGCGAAGTGGCCGCGCGTGTGGGACTCTTTCGAGAAGAGACGACCAGGGACGAGGGGGACGTTCGATGAGCGAGCAGACGAAGGGCGCGTGCGGGTGCGAGACTGCGGCGGAGACGTGCGGTGGGACTGCCGAGGCGACCGTGCTTGATGCCGCACAGTTCGAGGCGCTCGCGGTGATCTTCGGTGTCCTGGGTCGACTGTTCTGGGAGGAGCCTGAGGCCGGCGTTGTCGATCAGCTGGCCGACGCGCGCGAACTGCTGCTGGCGCCGCCGTTCTCGACGGTGGCGTCGGAGGGTGCACGCGCGCTCTGCGATGTGCTGACGGCGTACGGAGAGGCGGGCGACGAGGGGCGCGCCGCGATGATGGCGGAGATGCGGCAGGATCGCGCCTACCTGTTCTATCAGGTGAGCGTCAGCCGAACGAGCCCCTACGAGTCGGTGTACCGCACGGAGGATCGCACGCTGTTCGGGCCGCCGACGGCACAGGTCAAGGCGGACTACGAGCGTCACGGCCTCACGCTGGGCACCGGCCGTAACGAGCCGTGCGACCACTTTGGCCTCGAGTGCACCTATCTTGCGCAGGTGGCTGCTGCCGGCGCTGACGCTGCTGGTGAGGCAGCCGCAGGCGCGTCGTGCGAGCTGCGTCGGTTCCTGGGCGAGCATCTGCTGGTGTTTGCTCCCGTCTACCTGCCGCACGTCGAGATGCAGGCCCGCAGCGGGCTGTACCGGGCGACGGCCATACTTGCTCGCGAGATCCTTGCCTGGGCGGCTGGCCGGCTCGGCGCTGCGGCTGTTGTGGCGCTCGACCCTGCGGATTTTCCGCTCAAGCACGAGGCGCGTTAGGCGTCTTGTTCCGCTGAGCCGGGAAACTGGCCAGGAATCGGGCTCGTGCATGCCACTGCCGAGCGGATTCTCCGCGGGAGGGATTCTCGGCCCGGCGTGACCTGGGATTTCGTGACGCGCCGGCGCTGGACGGCGCGGGGTGCCCATACACGAGCCTGAGTTCTGGCCGGTGGGGTGTCTTTTGCTTGCGGGCTTCGAGGCACGCGGCCGCCAGGGGCACTGCGGTTTCGGGCGTAGCGGTGCACGCGTGCTACAAAACCGTGCTTCGTGAAATCGCGTGCTACAAAATGGCGCGAAGTGTACGATATGAGTTGCTCGCTAGGAAATACTGCGCATTATCTACCTGCGGAGATACGGTCGCATTGCGGCGTATCACCGCCCGTACGGTCTCGGAATCGTACATATCGGGGGTGCGGCAGGAAGTTGGACCGGGGGATTACCCGGTCGGGACGGAGGCCGCGTGTACAGCGACAGGGAGAGGGCGTTCCACGTCCAGAG